>JAJRTI010000937.1 GCA_024278415.1 Planctomycetota bacterium
CGACCATGGCGATCGAGCGCGTTCCAGTGGAAGCGCACTCTCGCTGGCAGGTGGCCGCGCCCATGCGTGACGAGCCCTTCCCCGCTTGTGCCGCGCGCGACATAGGCTGCAAACCGACCATTGAGCCGCGGCTGGCCAATCGAAGGCTTCGGCCCGCGCAGACCCGCCAAGGTAAAGGTCTCGGTCTGCGACCGAAACCTTTATCCGCGGGTCCGCTTGAAGGGCCTACGCCAGACGGCTTGCTTTCGGCACATGCGGTCGCATCGGTTCGCTGACTTGTGGGCGAACCGACGCAAGAGCAGGGAGCCCGGAGGTACCTCAAATGAAACACACCAACTACACAGATAATGCGGAGAACATCCCGCCGGCTTGGATGAGCCGCGAGCCTGCCAACCCATACGGCAGAGTGCCTGGACTGGACGACTCGGAGCTGGCCGATCCCGACGAGTTGGAGCGGCAGATCGAGCGGGACGAGTTCGCGGCGATCCTCTCGCTACCCCATCCGGACAGCCAGACGCGGCTGTCCTCATGGCAGCGGGATGCGAGGAGCATGGATTCAGGCGCGTTCGGGACCGTGGACTTCGAGCGTCTCTGTCCATCGAGAGGCCGAAACCGAGCCAAAGCCTTTGCAATCCACGCGCGGATCAAGGACATCGGCATCAAGATGAGCATCATTCGGGAGCGGCTGCCTACTCAGGCGGCACGCTTGGTCCTGAGCTACCTGCGCCAAGGGGTGATCCACCTTGACCACATTGTGGACGCAGACATGCTGGCGCTCGCACGGTACACGTTGGAGGCCGGTCGGCTTCGCAGCCAGCTGGCCGGCGCGCGAGGCCAGTAGGCCCCGCCCGCTGACTCCACTCGTGAGTGGCGTCGAAAACCGGAAAGTTTAAATATTGGAGTGCATTCACCACTTCGAAGGAGGGAACTCCCTGAGGTGAGAATATGCATCCAAACGAACATCCATTCCGATCCGAGCCCGCGAACAATAGCGGGCATGCCGACTATTTCTTCACGTCCGGCCTGTATCGGCTCTACCTGAGCCACTACAGGCCTGGCGAACATAACAAGCCTGACCGCGTGTCAACACGTGACGCGCCTATGGGCGCTGCGAGTGCGCCTGTGGCTCAGGGCAACTCTGCGCTTCACGAGTTCGAACGGCCACTGACGGTCGAGCAGATCGTAGCCCACGGTTACTTCGCGGCGCCGGCGTCCAAGCCGGAGCACGCGGTCATCGGCGACAAGCGCCACACGGCCTGGCTGGGTCTGGACGACGTGATCGCACAGATCCGGTCCCGTCACCAGCTCTACGAGCAGGCCATCTACGAGATCGAACTCTCCAAGTGCGACGCGTTGAGCGCGATCTTTGCACTCGAAGCGTACAGAGGGTCCATGCCGGCCAACGGTCGAGGCGCGTACGCGATGAACAAGGCGCTCCAAGGGCTGTACAAGGAACAGCGAGAGGAACGCCTGAGCCTGTGGCAAGACGTATCCAAGCTGAAGCAGTCTCTGCCGGAGTGGGCCAAGGAGTATCTGGGGGCGTACCGTAAGCTGGCCATCCTGAGCGACATCACAGGGGGCGAACAGCCTTGAGGCACGATCGCGCCAAGGATCTGTGCCGGCGGCTGAAGCCGTTCCTGGGCAAGAAGGTGGACGCGCTGTGGGCTGCGTTCGTGGCCGAAGACTCGGAGGGCAAGGCCGACATCGAGCGGACGCTGGAGCTGCTTGCGGCCAAGCATTTGGGGTTGAACTACCAGCCGGACCGCTGGCCCTTCCCGCCGCCAGATCGACGCTTTGCCGCGGCCGGCGACGTGCCGTTGGGCACAATCGCGTTCGGCCCCAACGCGCTCTATCCCTTCCGGCTCAGAAGCCCGCGGCTGACGGAGCACCTGCTCATTGCCGGGCGAAGCGGGTCCGGCAAGACGAACCTGACCTTCGTAGCCATGCAGGGCCTCATGGAACAGGGCATCAAGGTGTTGGCCATCGACTGGAAGCGGGGGTACAGAGACCTGATGCCATTGCGGCACGACCTGCGCGTGTACACCGTGGGCCGAGATGTCTCCCCCTTTCGCTTCAACCCGCTCATCCCACCCCCAGGCTGCGAGCCCAACGTGTGGATCAAGCTGATCGTGGACGTGATCGCGTCCGCGTACCTGGGCGGCGAGGGCGTCATCAGCCTGCTCGTGGCCGGCCTGGATCGTCTCTATCAACAGCGCACACAGGCAGGCCATGGTGGAGCCAGATGGCCCACCGTCAGCGATCTTCTGGGTTGGCTGCGCACGGTCAAGCTCAGGGGCCGGGCCGCGATGTGGCAAGCATCGGCCGAGCGTATCCTGCTGGCCATGACGTACGGCGAGTTCGGCGCGGTCGTGGACGCGCAAGACAACAGCCACGTGCAGGATCTCCTCGATCACAACGTGGTGCTGGAGATGGACGGCCTGTCAAGCCAGTCCGACCGGCGCCTGTTCTCAGAAGCTTTGACGCTCTACTTGTATCGCTATCGGCTCGCGCGGGGCCCGCGGCGAGCCCTGACCAACCTGATCGTGCTGGAGGAGGCGCACAACCTGCTGCTGCGTAAGGCCACTGAAGCCCGCGAGTCCGTCCTAGAATCATCGATCCGTATGATTCGTCAGTACGGCATGGGGTACGTGTTCGTAGACCAGTCCGCGTCATTGCTGAGCAAAGTCGCGTTCGCAAACTCGTACGCCACCATCGCACTGAATCAGAAGCTGCGCAGCGACGTGCAGACCATTGCCGGCGCGATGAACCTGAGCGACGAGCAGAAGGAGGTGCTGAGCACGCTGCCCATTGGCGCGGCCTTGGTGCGGCTCGCAGACGAGCATCCTGAGCCATTCATGGTCAACGTGCCCCGCTCGCCCGTTCGGGAGGGCTCCGTGTCGGACGAGGCCGTACGGGCCCAAATGGGGAGTTGTTCCGGGAATTCCAGCAGCACCGGCGCAGGCCAACATGAACGGCCGGCAATTCCAGCGCTTCCGTCTCAAGATAAGAAGGACAACAGACCGGAACCAGCAACAGAGAGAAGATCCCACCCACCCAACCCTGAAGGCACAACAGAACCAGGCAGTCCTTCTTCTGTTGTATCTCATCTCCCACCTAACCCACCCCATCAGACACCCGACATGTCACGGGAGGACATTCGGTTCCTGGCGGACGTGGCCGCGCATCCGCTGTCGACTACCGTGCCGCGCTACCAACGCCTGAACCTGTCCAGGCGCCGAGGCAACGCCATCCGACAGCACCTGGAGTCGGCCGGCATCATCGAGCCGGTGCGCCTGGCCACGCGCGCGGGGCAGGTCGTGCTTTACGAGTTGACCAATCTCGGCCGCGCGGTCTGCCGCAGGCAGCACATCGAGATCCGCCCCGCTCCGCCCGAGAGCCTGGAGCATCGGTACTGGATGCGCCGGGCCCGTCAGCACTTCGAGGCCGAAGGGTGGGAGGTCGAACAGGAGCACGTGGTCCAAGGCAACGGCATGGTCGACTTGGTCGCCAAGAGACCCGGCCAGCGCACCGCGATCGAGATCGAAACCGGCAAGTCCAACGTGGCGGCCAACATCGCCAAGCTGCGGCACGCGGAGTTCGACGCCATCGTGCTGGTCGCGACCTCGCCTGAGGCCGCCACTGTGTGTCAGAAGGCGATCGAGAAGGCAGGGCGCGGTCAAAGCAAGGACGGCAGCACAGGCGATGGTCCGGCTGTGACGCTCATGACGTGGCTGGACGTGTCGTAGAGACCTGTTCGTTCAGGAGTATGGAGAATTCTGTTTGCGCGATGAGACATGACCCGCCGCGCGATTGCACCTTTCAGCGCCGCGCGTACGCGTGCCGTGAGTAGATGTCGGCCAGTACGCCATAAGCCAACCGGACGCGATCCATGAGGTCGTCTGGCGGACCTAGCCGCGATGGCGGCACAAGAGGAGGTCGGGGAGGTCGGTGGGCAGGACATGTCCGTGCAGGGCTGTATGGAACTCTTGCCGTCACCAGCGCCTGCGTCCCATAGAGAGGATCCTCACTTGTTCTCCCATAGAGCAGCAGCTCGGGGTGTGCACAGACGTACGCGAGCGTGAACTCTTCACGCGTCGCAGGATCAGTCATTGGGCCTTCCCCCCCTGATCCATCTTCGTCGCGGCGAGACCCACTTGCTGGAGCTTCCTCTCTCCCGCGCGGATGAGCTTCATCAGCTTCGTGTTGTGCTTCTGCATGCGTTGGGCATCGTTCAGGATGTCAAGAAGGTGACGATGGTCGTGTTTGGCCAGGGCCGCCTGGGCTGATCGCGTCAGATCGCGGATTCGGAGTTCCGTCTCGGCCACGGCCCGGTCGAGCCGCTCCAGCCGCGCGTCGAAGCCCAGCTCCGCGTACCGCAGCTTGAGTTCGTCTGACGCGCGCTTCCTGTCCGGCGGCGAGAGCTTCTGCAGCGACGCCTGGAGTTCCTCGATACGAGCCACATGGCCCTTTCGCGCGCGGTGTGCGTTCGCTCGGAGCCGGGCCATGCGCTCCGTGAGCCAGCCTTCGGCCGGCAGCATGCGCTGCAACTGCCGCATCGCGTCCGCCGAGTTCTCCCGAGGCCCGCGCTCGCGCGAAGTCCGTTGCTGCGCGCGGCGCAGGCCACGCTCCAGAGCATGGCTCACGCCTGACGTGCGCTCCAGATCGGACATGTCGTGGCGGATCTGGGCAGGCTCAGAAGTGGTAGAGCCCGCCCAGATCCCTTGTCCCCCGTGCGAGCGCCAGTGCATCAAGAACGCGAGGAAGCCAAAGAGCAGAGCCGTCGACGTAACGGTCTGCAATATCTCTGGCGAAACGATCCAGTCCAGGCCCATGAGCCATGCGACCAGCAGGGACGCGCCAAGGGCCATGCCGGCCCCAGCCCACTTGCCGCCCGTGGCCTTCAGGCCCAGGTACATCACCATGCCGAGCATGAGCACCGCAAAGCCAATGGCCAACGGCCCCAAGTCTCGCACAGACCAGCCGTGCTCGTACTCCCACCAGGTGAGCCCAATGGACAGCGCCAAGCCCAACGACGCGGCCATCGCGGCCGCAGACCGCTGCCGCTCGAACTGGCGGCTGAGCACCGCGTAGATCAACGCGGTGAAGAATGTGAATGCAAGAACGAAATCGGGTAGGAGCGCGTCAAACCAATCCTCCAGCCCGAACCATGCAAAGGGATCTTTTCCGGGTCTCATGGTGAGCACTGAGACCCGCAAGTATATAAAGGTTGCGGTGCGAGGCTCCCAGTCGCACACCTCTCACCCGCGTCACCACGTCCCGGGGCTCACAAAGGTTTATATGGGAAGACCTCTTGTGTGCCTCGTGAGGTGATCCAACATGGCAAGACCACACAAATGCCCCTTTTGCGGGGAATCCGCGTCCGTGGGCAAAGGCTACCGGCGCACCAAGACCATGGGCAAGCGCCGCATACGGCTCTGCAAAGCCTGCGGCCGGAAGTTTACGCCGAAGAACCAGCAGATGAGAGACGAAGACACAACAGTGCAGCAGCCCGAACAGGGCGCTGAGGAGAACGCGCTCACTCCGGAGGCCGCGCCAACATGGCAGCCCGAGGACACATGCTGAGCCTCGCGTTCGAGCTGCTCGACGCGGTGGAGGCGTTCGTGGGCAAGGTGCGGCGCTTCTTCTACGACGTCATGCTCTCGGACCACGTCTGCCCTTCCTGCGCCGGCGCGCTGGATATGATCGGCGAGAGCCGGTGTCGGTGCACGGACTGCGGAGGTACGCTGGACCCCACTGTTGCGTTCCAGCGCTGCTCGCGTTGCGGGGGCCAGGTAAAGCTTCGCGTGCGTCGGTATCGATGCACGTCCTGCGGCCATGACGTCACGTCACGGTTCATCTTCGACGGGCTCGTGTTCGACGCAGATTACTTTCGGAAAAAGATGGCCCAGTCGAGGGAGCGCAAGCAGGAGCAGCGCGAGCGTGTGCGACAGATGCTCGCGGAATGCCGGTCCGCGCACCCGGAGCCCACCGCGGCCGACCTTGACTCCGTGCCCGGGCTGACCGACGCATTGAATGCACTGGTGAGAGAGGGAATGGGGGAATTCGCTCGAGAAACTCGGCCGCGCTTCGATCTCGTTCGTTACCAGCAACACCTCCAGGCACACATCGGCCCAGTCGAACTCGCGTTCGACGAGATCCCCTCGCTCGCGGCCGATGTCAAGCAGGACCGTGTCTGGCGTTTCATCGCCATTATCTTCATGGCGCACACCGGACTTCTCGATACCTGGCAGAACGGATCAACCATCATGGTGGTGCAACATGAAGCTCACTGAGAAGGACGCGGAGTTCCTGCACAAGCTACGGGAGCTGATGGAGTCCAGGGATCTATGGGTTGAGTTGAAGCGAGACAAGCCCAGTTACATGATTCTCAAAGGCACGTACGCCGAGAAGATCCACAGGATCTTCCGCATGACACGGCAGGGCGTGCGTTGGCGGTTCCAGCGCGTGTTCAACGACGTCTACGTCTCAGCGTTCGAGACGATCCTGGCGATCGAGAAGAGCTTCGGCACGCACCTGCGGGAGCATGCCATACGGATCAGTCAAGAACGGTACGCGCTTCGGCAGGAAGCGCTCAGTCGTGGCTTCCAGTCCGCGGACATGTTCCAGAGAGATGAAGGCCGCGACGGAGACCGGGAGGGAACAGGTGCTGGGCCTCACGAAGAACCAGGCGAGGCCCAATAGTCAGAATGAACACGCCGACCAAGATCGAGTTCCGGCACCGGCGCATCGCGCAGATCGAGGACATCGTCGACCTCGTCGAGATGCTCTTCCCCGGCAATCGCAATCAGCAACATGCGGCTGCGCGAATCTTGCTGGCGCTCAAGGCTGCTGATGGGCTTGTGGAATCGCTTGTTTTCTTGGAGCAGGCGCACAGCATTTCACGCCGCACGCTTCAGCGCACGCGAGCCAAGCTATCGCGCCTGGGGCTCATCGAGCGCGTCACGTGGATGAACAGCCGTTATGGCGGGCAAGAGGGATGGAAGCTGTCGAGCCGGTTCGCTTCGGCGCTGCGCAAGTTAGCGGACAAGGCGGACGCGTGGCGGTGCGATGCGCGGGCCGAACGCGCTGAGAAAGACGAAGCGATGATTGGCCTCATTCGGCCGTGAGGAGACTGGCCGCCGCGTAGCGCATGAACCGGAAGCTTTATAAGTTGGGCCGCATTACCACTCCACAATCCTCACATAACCGCGCACCACACGCCGGGAGGCGAGCCGTCCCTTTGGGACATAGGGCTCGCCAGAGGATCTTCATGCACGCAACAGCATCGGTGGCGCCGCCACACGGTCATTGCGAAGCAAGATCCTCGACGAGAAAACGGGATTGGCCGGAGGCCAGCCCACGATCCAAGTAGCTGATTCTCTATCGTTTCATCGGGCACAGGTTCTCGACGGGAGCATTCTCTGAGGCCCGCGGGGCATGACCGAATCATCCTGAGCCCATTCTCTGTGCTCTGCTTGTCGCTGCGTAGGTGACGCACCGCGTCACACGCGACAGCAACAGCGCACACAATCACGGCGCGATCTTCTCCGGAAGGCGCGCCGTTTCTGTTGGTGGCCATCGTGCGCCCAATGCCTCGATACCACACACCCATACCACACGTCTATCCATCTCTGTTCCCCACAATCATGAAAGGAGATCTCTGAAGTGGAACACACCAACCTCTGGCGGCCCCGGAAACGGGTCCGGCGTCTCGGCCATGTTCGGCCGGGCAAGTTCGTGATGTTCGTCATCGATTCGATGCTCATGGGCCAAGTGCTCGAGTGCATCTATACGATCACTGGCATCGTGTGCAAGTCCAAACGTGACGAACGCCTAGTCTATGACTATGCACGCAAGATATGGGCGGAGCCTGACGCCACGCGTTGGGTGGTTCAGAGAGTCGTGCAGCTCTACGAAACACAGGAAGGAGCACACGCATGAAGACACCGATTCGGATGGACCACCTCACGCGGATCGTAACCCAGTGGGGTGGTCTCGAGGACGACCAGCTCTCGCAGGGCGACATGGCCGAGACGCTCGCCCAGCGTCGCTACCTCGTGGTCGAACACGGACGCGACGGCGCAAGGCGGTGGTTCAACACGTTTGCGCACGTCGAGGAAGCGCTGAACTACGCGGGCACACGCGCGGTCGAAGACGAGTGGGGCTTCACTGCCGCGTACGACCTCGACACCGGCCAGGAACTCAAGCTGGAGTTCTCAGCCAGGATCGCAGAGCGTTGCGGCAATGCCTGTCTAACAGACTCGTCTGCCCAGCAAGACGACCGCGTCACGGTAACAGTGCCGGCGCGGGCTTGGGAGATCTTGTGGCAGACCTTGGAACTCGACGCCAGATCCGGCGCGTTCGACGTAGCCTTGCGCCGAGACATCACGCAGGCCATGTCGAAGGTCGTCGCCATATCCGGCGTCCATGAACTCATGGACGCGGCCCGCGACGTCCTGGAATGGGCCGAGCGAACAGGGGGCTGGGAAGCGCCCTGCTGGCCGCGTCTCCGACAAGCCTTGGACGAGGCCCGGCTTGAGCCCCTGATCCCTCGGCCTCCGGCGATGCCGGCGCCGATGAGTTGTGACCGCCACGGCCATTCTGCTTGCAGTCGCACGCGAGAACGTGAAGCCGGTCTTTGAGCGTCTGCTCGAAAGCTGGCGAAGTGAATCCCCCGAATATGGAAAGGATGGTGATGAAGGCCTGAGATGACGCCTGTCTATTGTATTACCCCCCAGTTGAGCCCTGGCCTGTCGCCAGGGCTCGTTTCGTTTCTGAAGGAGAATACCCCATGTCCCTGACAGTCAGCGAGAAAACGCATTGGAAGGAACGGATCACCAAGCGCATCGACCTGCGCATCGAGACGCTGATCGCCAAGCAAGATCCGGCGCTGCTCCAGCGCGTGACCGAGCAAGCCCGTGAGCGCGCGTACGAGAGCCTGGGCATTGCGCCCCAACAGAAGGAGCTGGAGCAGCTCCAACGGCAGCGCGAGGAACTCGACAAGCGCGAGCGCCGGCTCAAGGCCGAGCAATGCGCGGCCATCAAGAGCACCACGCTCGACGAGGAGCTGGACAACCTGCATTGGCGCTACGACACCACGGTCGAACAGGCCGTCAAGGCCCGGTCGGCCGCGTTGGAGGCGGACGAACTGGTCAAGTCCAACGTGGGCCAGCAAGTGCTGAACCTGCGTGAGGAGAAGGAGAACCTCCTGGACACCGTGTGGCTCGCCACGTCGAGCGCGCAGGTCAAACAACTGTGGGAGCAGGTCAATGCCCTGCTCGAACGCACGCCCACCGCGCTTGAGGAGAAGGCGTTGGCGATCGCGCCTGAGCAGGCGGGGCCGGCTTCGCCGTGACCCCACGTCCCATCGCAAACGGGCTCACAGCCCCCACGCAACAACGGCGCTCTTTGACAACGAAGAGCGCCGTTTCTGTTTCCCATGCGAACCACAGAAGCTACCCGCTCGGAGGTGACTTGAAATGAAACTGCTGACCCAAGAGCTGCGCAAGAAGCTCCCGCCCCTCTACGCGCAGGAGAAGCTCGGAGGCAAGGCCGTCGCGCACGCGAAGTTCTTCTCTCCATCGTCGTCGTGGACCTGGTTCGCGACGGAGTTCGATGGCGAGGACTTGTTCTTCGGCCTGGTCGACGGGCACGTGAAGGAGCTGGGCTACTTCAGCCTGCGCGAACTCGAATCCGTCAAAGGCCCGCTGGGCCTGGGCATCGAGCGCGACCTGCACTGGACGCCCAAGACGCTCGAAGAGATCGCACCTGAACTCTTCGACTCGTCGCACGAAGAAGAAGGCTGAGCGCGCCTTGCTGCGCGCCAGCTCTCCGCCTTGAGTGCGTGATACGCCACGCTTCCGCTCGCCCCCCGCCCCTTTGCTCTAAAGGAGTTTGCCTATGGCCGCCACTAAACGTCGTGGCCGCGATCCGCCGTGTGGCGGATTCGCGTGATCTGTAGGTCAGACAATGGTTTGAGTTCGACTTGTCTCTGTTTTTCCATCCCCCCGACTCCAAGGAGTTCATCATGAAGGTTTTGTTCCTCAACAACAGCGGATCCGGCTTTGCGGACTACATCGAGGTGCCCCAAGGCACGACCGTGGAGGAGCTGTTCAAGCAGCACTTCCCGGACGGCTATCCGGAAGACTTCCTCATCCGCGTCAACCGGCAGCCTGTGGCCCGGGACTACACGATCCAGGATGGCGACCGCGTCACTGTGACGCCGTCAAAGATCGAGGGCGCGCGCCAGGCGGCCTAGCCGTCATCCCAGCCTCACCTCAGCAAGGGGCGTCCGTTGCTCATCGAAGTGGCGGGCGTCCCTTTGTCTTTTCATGGAAAGGAGTGTGTTTCACCATGGCGCTGAGCCAAAAGGAACGCGTCCGCATCGCCCATGCACTGCGCGACGCGCTACAGCGTCGGTTGCAGAGCCGGCAGCGCTACGCGCGCAGCCAGCTCGAATGCCTGACGGGCAGGCTGAAGTCGCTCGAACATGCGAGGAGCTGGCTCCAGGTCTGCGACGACAAGGGCTGGACCGCCGCGGCCAGCCGCATTCTGAAGGACATGCCCACCACCATAGCGGCTTTGCCCCACGACGCCATCCAAGTCCAGGAGGCCGTGCGCCGCTGCCGCGTCCAAGCACCGTCAGTACGCGACGTGTGCCGCGACCTGGACCAAGCCGAGGATGAGTTCGGCGAGGTCACGTACGACCCCAAGGAAGCGTGCGTGTCCGTGTGCACGGGCTTCATCGAACTCGAAGACATCGCGCTCGGCGAGTTCAAGATCGAACTGAACCTCGACGACTTGGGCGAACTGCACGCGGCGCAGTGCTATCGCGTGATCGCGCAGGACCCCAACCCCGCGCAGGGACGCAGTGGAGTCACCCACCCCCACGTGAGCGAGGAGCGCCTGTGCGCCGGCGACGCGACGCTGCCCATCGAGACCGCGCTGGCCGACGGCCGCATCTGCGACTTCTTCTTGCTCGTACAGTCCGTGCTGACGACCTACAACCGGCACAGCCCGTACGTGGCGCTCGAAGAGTGGGAAGGTGAGGCCTGCTACGACTGCGGCCGGACCATCCCCAACGACGACACGTTCTGGTGCGAACTGTGCCAAAACGTGTACTGCCAGGAGTGCGTGGACCGGTGCGCCCGGTGCGACGATTGGGCGTGCAAAGGTTGTTTGGCCGAATGCCCCGCCTGCGGGGAGTATGTGTGCGCCGCCTGCATGACCTCCTGCGGCAAGTGCGGCGCGGCCCTGTGTGAGCGCTGTCTCAACGACGGCCTCTGTGACTGTGTTGATGAAGATGAAGACGAACCTGAACCCAAACTCGAACACGAGGAGACTTTGCATGAACGAGAAGAAGACAACGACGATGACACCCCAGACGAGCAGCCCGAGTCAGGACGAGAAGAAGCCAGAGAAGAAGGAGCCGAAGCAGAAGCCGAAGAGGAAGACGAGTTCCTCTTGGTCCCGGCTTGTGCCGCCGGCCTCGACGCTGCGGTTCTCGCCCACCGCGTGGGCGAAGCTGCTGTTCTTCCGGGACCGAGGGCCCACTGAGATCGGCGGGTTCGGCATCGCCCCGCCCAGCGATCTGCTGTACGTGTCCGACTTCGTAACCGTGAAGCAGCAAGTGACCAGCGCCAGCGTGTTGTTCGACGACGCGGCGGTCGCGGACTTTTTCGACGCGCAGGTCGATGCCGGCCGCAAGCCGGAGGAGTTCGTACGCATCTGGCTGCATACCCACCCCGGCGACGGGGCTGAGCCCAGCCACACGGACGAGGAGACCTTTATGCGCGTCTTCGGGCCCAGCGACTGGGCCGTGATGTTCATCCTGGGCCAGAAGGGCAAGACGTACGCGCGCCTACGCTTCAACGTGGGTCCGGGCGGCCAAGTCGAGCTCCCCGTCGTGGTGGACTATGGCCGCGCGTTCAACGCCAGCGACCACAAGGCCTGGCAGGCCGAGTACGAGGCCCACGTGCAAGTCGAAGCCCATGCATTGGGGCCACGGCTGGACGGCCCTGTTCACAGCACGGGCTTCTGCGACGAGGAGATGGAGACGGACTGGGGCGAGTTCCTGTTCCCCGAAGATATCGTCGAGCAGTTGGAGGCCATGGACGCCCAAGACCGAGACCTGGTCTTTGCTGAACTGGCCAACCGAGGCGTTCTTTCCGACCAAGAAAGCGAGGCGCCCCATGGATGCGACTGAACGCTACAGCCGACAACAGGACATTGTGCCCGCGGACCGGCTGGCCGCGCATGCCTGCACCGTCATCGGCGTGGGCGCGATCGGCCGGCAAGTGGCTCTGCAACTCACGGCCATGGGCGTGACGCGCCTGCAGCTAATCGACTTCGACGTGGTCGAGGAGAGCAACGTGGCCACCCAGGGCTACTTCGAGTCCGATCTCGGCCGGCCCAAGGTCGAGGCCACGGCCGAGCAGTGCCGGCGCATCAACCCGCTGGCGGAGATCGAGCCGGTACGCGAACGCTGCCGGCGCAGCATGGACATCGGCCCTGCGGTCTTCCTATGTGTGGACAGCATCGACGCGAGGAAGCACATCTGGCAAGCCTTGAAAGGCCGATGCTTGTTCTTCGTGGACGGCCGCATGAGCGCGGAGACGCTGCGCGTGCTGGTGGCCTGCGACGAGCCCAGCCGACAGCACTACCCCACCACGCTCTTCTCACCAGAGGAGGCGTACCAAGGCGCGTGCACCGCGAAGGCCACCATCTACTGCGCCAATGTCGCGGCCGGACTCATGGTCTCGCAGTTCACCAAGTACCTCCGGCACATGATCTTGGACGCGGATGTGCAGATCAACCTGCTGGCGAACGAACTGTGCGTGAGTACGCCTTGAGTTGAGTCGGCAACGTAACCGCAACCCCACCGGAGCCCCAGGAGCCCAGCGCGCTTGGGGCTCTCTTTTTTCCTTGCCAAGTATCGACGTATCGACACCATCACCACATACATGAGAGGAGATGACCACCATGCCCCTGACCCCTGAGGAATTTGTTGGCTTCGACGGAGCCGCGTGCCCGGCTTGCGGAGGGGAGGTCTGCAACATCCCTTCCGAGTGCGCGGTCCTGGCCGGAGTCGTAGAGGACACGCCTGGGCTGCTGCTCAAGGCCCGGTGCGTGGACTGCCACAGCACCTGGACTGAGACGTTTAGGCTCACCGGCTACACCGGCCTGGAGCTGAGCGCGCAGCACGGGACCGTGATCCACGAGATCATTCCCAAAGCCGCGGCCGAGAGAATCCTCGATCTTCGCAACAAGCGCGGGGAGCCGAGCGAACTCACGACCGGGGAATGGCTGTCCGAGATCGAAGAGCTGGCAGACGAACGGCTACGCTCGATCTGTGGCAACGAAGTCCCGGCCACGAGCATCGACGCGGACATACAGTTCATCCACGAGTGCCTCGCGGCCATCGCTTTCCTACGCAAGGCTGGCGTGGTCACGCAGGAGGTGGACACCCGTGTTGGCGCCTCCCTCCATGATGACACCCAAGGAGATTCCCCATGTCCACAACCCACACCCTGATGTCCCAAGAGTCCTTCGAGAAGTACGGAGGCTCGTGCTGTCCCGTATGCCAATCGGACAACGTCGAAGTCGAGCCCGGCACGCTCACCGCGGACGGCGACGTGGCCTGGGACGACGTGGCGTGCCACGACTGCGCGTCCACCTGGCGCGAGCTGTTCCGATGCAGCGAATACACCCAACTCGTGGTGGGCGACGGGCTGAAAGACCAGCCCTGCAAGCACTGCGGCCAAGCGCTCGGCGAGCACAACGGCGATGGCCAATGCCCGACCGACGGCGAGTGCACCAAGGAAGCCCTGCAAGACGCGGCCGCACAACTGCAGGCGTCGCTTCCCTTCGTGGCCGTGCACGCCACGCCCGACGGCCCCACGACCGCCAACGCGTTCGACGACTTGGACGCCGCGCGGGAGTGGTGCCAGAGTCAGTTAGACGATCCATGCGATACACCCGAGAGTGAGTTGCCTGACGAGATGGCCTGCATCTACCAGGACGGCGAACTGGTCGAGCAGATCACGCCCGGCGACGCGGAGCGGGGCAAAGGCTGGATCCTCGCCACAGCCGTCAGCGCCGGGCCAAACGGCCAGAACGTGCCCGAGATCCAGAAGCGCGACGAGGCCGGCGTGTTCGAGTCCGACACGGACGCGCTGGGCCACGTCATGCGCTTGGCCTGCCGCAAGGCCGATCCCGAAGCCCGCGCGGCGATGCGAGAAATCGTCGCGTCCTGGGATGAGACGCGTTGACAGATGGACCTATTGTTCAGAGAGGCCGCCGCCCTATGACCGCGCCTCCCCATCTTCTCTCTCTTTTCCTCTTCTCTATCGCGGCCGACCTTTCTGGCCGCGATTTCCTCCTCGGCTTAGCGACAGCTCTATCCTTCCGGGCGCACGAAGTCGGCCGGTTCGGTCAGCGAAAATTCTCGGGT
Organism: Planctomycetota bacterium; assembly: GCA_024278415.1. Next base: position 14,453 of record JAJRTI010000937.1, read on the forward strand.
GCTCAGGGAAAAGGAAATCCGTCCCCTCGGCGAGTACGGCACGCGCTGGCTCGTGCTGGAGGCGTGGGAGAGATTGAGGAGAGGTGAGTGGTGTGTAGTTCATTCGCCACTCGCGCGCCTAAGCACTCCTCACGATCCCGTCGGGGAGCCTGTCCCTGGCAAGGGGCCAGCCTGCGGGCAATGTATCCTTGACAGAAGGACACCGCGAAGGTATGCTGGCATCCATGGACCTGCACCCCGTTCTGCTCGAAAGACTCAACGCAGGGCTCGAGCCCGTGCGCTTGCCCGCGCTCACCCCACGCGATGTTCGTCTACCCGAAATCGAGGGCAAGGCCCACGCGGTCATCGGGATGCGCCGCGTGGGAAAGACCACTTTCCTGCGCCAATTGCAGCAGGAAAGGCAGCAGGCGGTCGGCCCGGAACGGGCGGTCTATGTCAGCTTTGACGACGACCGGTTGGCGGACCTCCCGTTGGCCGAACTGGATCGGCTGCTCGAAGAGTACTACCGGCGTTTTCCCCGACTGCGCGGGCAGAAGACCGTGTACTGGTTTCTCGACGAGATCCAAGGGGTCTCCGGATGGGAGCGCTTTGTGCGCCGGATATTGGACACGGAGCAGGTGGAGGTCGTCGTGTCCGGCTCGTCGGCCCGGCTCTTGAGCCGCGAAGTCCACACGTCACTGCGCGGGAGGAGCATGGAAACCGTGATTCGGCCTTTCAGCTTTCGCGAGTTTCTGCGCCACCGCGGCGAAGAACCGCAGAAGTCCACTGTGCGTTTCAGCGCCGCCGAGCGATCGCTGGTCGAGAAGCGCTTCGGCGAGTATCTTCTCGAAGGGGGTTTTCCCGAAGCACAGGGACTGGCCGCCGGACTGCGCGTGGAACTGCTTCAAGGCTATGTGACGACGCTCCTGCTGCGGGACGTTGTGGAACGCTACCGCGTGACGCAAGTCGCCGCGCTGCGGTGGCTGGTACGCCAGTGCCTGCGCAATCCCGCTGGCTCGTTCAGCGTCCATCGCTTTCATCTGGACCTGAAATCCCAAGGGCTGGGCGTGGCCAAGGATGCGCTCCATGCGCTGCTGGGGCATCTGGAGGATGCCTTTCTTCTTCACACGGTCTCCCTGTCCACCGACTCGGAGCGCCGGCGCAACTCGAATCCGCGCAAGATGTATCCGGCCGATCCTGGATTGATACGGGCCTTCGACGTCAGCCGCCGCGCCCACCTCGGCCACGCGCTCGAAACCGTGGTGATGATCGAGTTGGCCAGACGCAAGGCCGAAATTGGCTATGTCAAGACGCGGGACGGATACGAGGTGGATTTCCACGCGCGCTTTTTCGATGGGAGAGAGGAGCTGATTCAGGTCTGCGCCGATCCCAGCGAGCCTGAGGCGCGCGAGCGTGAATTGCGCGCGTTCGACGCGGCCCGCGAGGAGTTCCCGCACGCGACAACGAGACTCCTTGTGCTCAATCGCGACCAAGCCCTGGCCTTGCGTTCCGCGGCGCCGGTCGTGCAATCCACCTACGCCTGGCTGCTCGATACCGAGGAACAGGGATGACGCTCTTCGGCCGGGCTGGGCTCACTCCTGGGGAGCCCGCACCGCTGCGAAGTGGACGCTGCTTTCTTCAGCGTATGCCTCCTGCCAAGGCGGCTGAAGGCGCGTGACCACGTGCGCCTATGGACGCCTGGCAGATCGCGGAAGCCGTCACCGCGACGGGCTACGTCAGCAAGAGCAAGAACTTCCAGACGCTCATTTAGCCGCAGGTCTACAAGGAGAAGCGGGTGACGAGAGTAAGGAGGGGCAAGTTCATCCTGGAGGGAAAGACAAGAGGCAGGCCCGCTACGAGGAAGGGGCAGAAGAAGTCGAGCGGAAAGTGAGCCCATGCGCCTGCCGAGCATCTCCGAAAGCAAGCTGATCTGTCTCACGTTCCTGGAGCGCGAGATCGTGAAGCTACGAACCGGCTTGGGCCACATGTGGGCCATGTGGGCAGCTTGGCGGAACGCGTAGTCGTGCGCGTCTCATTCCCTGTCTCGATCCCTGTCCATCGCGGCCGATCTTTGTGACTGCGGTTCCTTCCTCGGCTTAGCGACAGCTCTGTTCTCCCAAGCGCGCGAAGCGGGTCTGATCTGGCCAACGGCACAGGCAGAACGCAAGGCTTATAGGTGCGGCCGCCTTCTCCTCCGCTGACACGACAGCAAAGAAGCCCGCGGCATCCGCCGAGACTCCGAGCGGATGCCGCTCAAGAATGGAGGTAAAACAAGATGAACAAGCGTAGGAACCTGGACGCACGTCAGAGCAGGCGAGTTGAGCGCACGCATGGCGATGGCCGGGAAGATGGGACACGCCCCAGAGCGGGCCATGAGTCTTCGCCCAGCGACAGTGTGCCCGTGTGCACAAGAGCGCCGGTGACAGATTTCACGGGAGACTTCCTGTGGAAGTGCCGCGTGGAAGGGTGCAGAGAAATGATGTTCTTTCCCAATGAGGACGGACACGTGATTGCGTTCCTCATTCTGCACCATCTGGTGCGCAAGCACGGCTTCACAAAAGAAGAGGCGCTGGCCTACGACCCCGGCCTCGAGGAAGCCACAGCAGAATACGTGGGCCTGTCCTCGAAGAGCCAGAGATGAAGCCAGCGCCTCTGGTCAAGGCGTCGACCGACTGGCGGCAAGCCTACAGCTTGCTGCCGCAGGCCGCGCAGTAGTTGGCGCCTCGCGCGCCTTTCTCGCCGCAGACCGGACACGAGAGCGTTGCTCTCTGCGCGCGTGCCGCGCTGCGAGGACTCACCAAGAGGATCATCAGCGCAACCAGAATCGTGATCGCTGTGCCGGTGAGGAACTCCGTCCTCACCTTCGCGGCAAGGTCGACGATGCCGGTGTGCGACATCCACATGGCAATGGCGACTGCGTTGGCCGCCAGAACGATGACGGCGATGCTCGCAACAACGACCAGTTTGCGAATGGCGAGTGTCATGATCGCTTCTCCTTTCGGTTCCAGGGACACTGCGTCAGATCACGGATCAGGCTCGAAGCCTGCCCTTCATGCTAGCACACATCCGGCACGATGTCTAGCTTGATTCCGCGCGAGTCGTCTGGACGTGGCAATGTCGCCAACACATGGCTACGACAGAGGCGCCATGCACTGCCATGTCATCGGGCAGTGCATGGCGCCGCCGGAGGTGATACGAATGAAGGAGGATAGAGCGAGACAGATCGCCGTGCTGATCTTGGACGAGTTCGAGGAGATGCTTGCGGGGAAGGGCATCTCAATTCCGTCAGTGGATCGGGAGGGGAAGCCTCAAGAGGCGTGTCTCTATGGGACCGAGTATTACGAGTTAGAGGATGTGATCACAGACATTCTCATGGAGACAGCCGCTCACGCAGAGAAGGGCAAGGCACCCAGGCGGCCCGGGTTTCGGCCTCATAAGTGACCATGGATGAATACAGAGAAGGCCATGAGGGGCACCTATGGCGCCTCTGTGAAGGCATGGAGAGTAGAGGCCATTCAGGCAGACCTCGGGGCCAATGCAGAAGGGGCCGAAAGCGCCCTCAAAGAACCCATTCTGCCGGTTCTCGACGACAAACGGCATCGGTGCCGCGCGTTGGACGGGGCGTACAAATGTAAAGGTATTTGCCCTGCGAAGTGATCCATGTCACCCCCCGACGAGAAGGCCATCAGAGCGCGTGGATCTGCCGCTCAATCCACCGTGCTGTGCGCCGTTCTGCCGCTTTCGCCAGGTTCTTGGAGCACTGAGCCCAGGCGAGCCACGCCGCTGCTGTTCTTTAACACCATTATCTTCGTCATGGCCCGCGGAAGGGGTCATCTTCGCATGCCGGAGGCCGATGTCCCAGCAACATGCAGGGCATTCTCAGCCATGCTGAGCCATCGCACCAAGCTCGCCAGCGTGGCTTGAAGCTGCCTGCCTCTGACGTGGTAGGCAGGCTTGGGTCGCCTCTGGAGACCCGACTCCGCGTGCTCGCGGAAGATCCGCCGGACCAGTGCCGCCGCTTCGGGATCGATCTTCAGACCATCGGCCGCGTTCACGTAGCCGAGCGGCGCCTTGCCGGGATGCTTCCCGGACTTCACCGCCAGGTCCATGCCGCGGCGAACTCTCACGAGCCGAATCTGCGACTCGTACCGCGCAATCAACGAGATGATCCCGTCGATCAGCTCCTCGGAAGGGTTCTTGGAGCGGAGCGCTGGCTCGGTCACAACGGCCAGACGCACGCCCTTCTTGGCGAAGATGTACTTCAGAATCGAGGAGCCGTCCGGATCGCGAGTGAGCCTGTCCCGCTCCGTCACCGCCACAACATCGAACTCGCCACGTTCAATCCCCGCGATGAGTCCCATCAGCTCCTTCTGCCCCTGCCAGTGCATTCCGCTGCACTGATCCGCGTACACGCGCACGACCTCGAACTGCTGTTCGACCGCGTATTGCCGAAGCGCTTCCTCTTGAGCCCTGAGGCCGAACTTCTTCGACTGCTCCATGGTCGAAACTCTCACGTAAACCGCTGCCCTCATGAACTTTCACTCTTGCCTCCTACTCGATCTCGTCCTTGTTGATGGGCATGACCCCCCCGGGTATCCCGATCCTCCTTGAAGATGACCTCATCTCCCTTCTTCCACCCCTTGAACCGCGCAATGGCCTTGGGGATGGTCACCACCAACTGTCCACCCGGCAATCTTTGAATCCTCGGCATGCCAATCCTCTCCCCCCGAGAATAGCCTTACGACTATCCCCTCGTCAATTGGGTCGAATAGATACTACGCCTCGTCTGGGACTTCGCCCAGAAGAGGGGGCCCCTGCGGGGCAGTTGAATTCGTGAGGTTTTCGTACTATTCTTGAGCCAACGTGCAACGAGACTTGCTGGCAGAACCATGAATGCGGACCCATGAGCCATGATGCCTGATCCTCTGAGTGAGCGGTACGAAGACCTGCTCGACGGCACGTACGATTGCGTGGATCGCATCGTTCTGAACGCGTACTTCCAACTGGCCCAGACGGGGGGAGGCTTTCGGGTCTGGTGGCGTCGGCTGTTCGGCACGGACGAGAACTTGGACGACACGCATGTGATGCGATTTGCGGCCCGATTCGCGCGTCGGGTTCACGCGTGGGCCGAGAAGCATGACATCCCCGTTCTGAGTGCTAAGAGCGGCGAACGTAAGCATCGGAAGGTGGAGCACTATCTGCCCTTGGATCGGGACTTCCGGGGGATCTTCTGCATCATGGTCGGCCGGGCGCCGGCGCCTCTGATCCGAGTGCGACGCTTCGGCGAAGGCGGAATCGACGTGGGTCGCAAGAATCCTCAGCCCTACGCGAACTACTACCATTTCCACCTCATGGACCCGGAGTGGGGCCATGTGATTGTCCGCTTCTGCCCCCACCCTCCGTTCTTCGCCAATGTGATCCTCAACGGGCACGAGTATGTGGCCCGGCAGGCGACCAAGCAAATGATCCCGTTCCGGCAAGAAGGCAACTGCTTCACGTGTGCAGCCGACCTCGCTGGCCTGGGCGCCATCGCAGATACCATGAGCGCTCCTAGCGCTGTAGGGCGATTGGTCCAGGTCGGCGAGCGTTGGCTTTACAGTGCGTGTCTGCGCTTTGCTCTGCCGCTGGAGGATCAGCAGCGCAGCGGGTTCCGCTACACCTACTCGGTCTATCAGGCCGAGTGCTGCCGCAACCTGCTCTTGCACCACGGCCGGCACTTGGACGTGATCCTGAACGACGTGATTGATCACACCCGCCCACACCTGGACTTCAAGACCCTCAAGACGATCTTTGGCCGTAAGCGTCGATCCTATTTCCGGTACAGCCCCCACCGCAATCCTCCGCGGTACGAAGTCGTAGTCGAGAGACCTGACTATGACTTGACGGTGTTCAAGATCCACTTTGGACGGCTCACCGTCAAGCTCTATAGCAAAGGCGAGTGCGTGCTTCGGGCGGAGGCCATTGCTCACAACACCAAGGATCTTCGTTGTGGTTGCGGAATCGATAGGTTCCCCGACATCGTGTCGGCACTCCAGGCCTTGCTGGATCGCTTTCTCTCGGTGTTGCGTAGTCTGGATGCGTGCTTTGTGGACGCCCATACGCTTGATGTGCTGCCTCTGCCCTCTACCGTCGGCTCGGTCCGGGTCGGTGGAGTGGATCTGAACAAACGGCGCATGCAGGCGGTGATGGAGGCCCTGCTCCCTTTGGCCGTGAAGCCGAGGGGATTTCAGGCCTCGGATCTGGCGGCACGGGTCGCTGAGCTTCTGGGCTCTGAGGGCCAGTCCTACGGGCCTCGTCAAGCCGCGTACGACCTCAAGAAGCTCCGAGCCAAGGGGTTGATCCACAAGATTGACCATTCGCGGCGCTACGAGGCTCCGCCCGAAGGCCTCCGCCAGATGGCGGCCATGATCGTGTTGCGCACCAAGGTCCTCAGGCCTCTGCTGGCGAATGCCGGCAAACTGAGCACGGCGCCTGGAGGCAAGCATCTTGACGTCCTCAACGAACACTACAAAGTCATCCAGCGAGACTGCCAGAAGCTCTTCGAGCTTCTGGGCATTGCCGCATGACCACATCGACAAAAAGTTGTCGATGTGCGCGGTCTAAGCGCCTACTTAAGCTCTTCGGTTGGTGAAATGTTTCAACGCATCTGGGACAAATCGGTGCGAAGTTAAGCAACGACCTCCTAACGGTTTTCAAGCGGCAGCGTGCGCTGCTGCAGTTGTAGATTGGCTTCGCGGCGTCTGTGCCGGGCCTGGGCCAGCTTGCGCCG
>JAJRTI010000938.1 GCA_024278415.1 Planctomycetota bacterium
ACGGCGTGTCGATGCGTCTCTGCTTACGTTTTACGTTTCACGTTTTACGCTCGGCTCCACGTCACCATACTTGTAGTGCGCGGCGCAGGAGCCTTCGCTGGACACCATGCAGGGGCCGACCGCGTGGCCGGGCGTGCACGCGGAGCCGAAGAGCTTGCAGTCCGGGGGCGCAGCGCGGCCGCAGATCACGTCGCCGCACCGGCAGCCCGGCGGGTCCGGCGCGTGCCGCATCTCGACGCCGAACCGTTCCGCCGCGTCGAACGCCGCGTACGCGTCACCAAAGGCCAGTCCGCTCGCGGGCAATTCTCCAAGGCCGCGCCAGACCGCGGCCGATGGCTCGAACACGTCGTCCATCTGCTGCCGCGCGGCCGGATTGCCCTCCGGCCTGACGCAGCGCGTGTATTGGATTTCGACCGCGGCCCGGCCGTCGAGCAGTTGCTTGAGCAGCATGCAGACCGAGGCCATGACGTCGCCAGGTTCGAAGCCGGCGATGACGCATGGCCGGCCGTGGTCCGCGGCCACGAACTCGTAAGGCCCCGCGCCGATGATCGCGCTCACGTGGCCGGGGAGCATGAACGCGTCGATGGCCAAGTCGCCCGCGGCGCAGAGCGCCTGGAGCGCCGGAGGCACGAGCTTGTGCGCAGAGAGCACGCTGAAGTTCTCCAAGCCCCGGCGCCGCGCGTCCGCGACCGCCGCGGCTACGAGCGGAGCGGTCGTCTCGAAGCCGATGCCGAGGAAAACGACTTCCCCATGGGGATGCTCCTCGGCGAGCCGCAGCGCGTCGAGCGGCGAGTACACCACGCGCACGTCCGCGCCCTGCGCCTTGGCCAGCGACAGGTTGCGGTCCGTGCCGGGCACTTTCATCATGTCCCCAAACGTGGTGACGATAGCGCTATGCCTCTCCGCAATCTCAATAGCCGCGTCCACGTAACCCATGGGCGTAACGCACACCGGGCAACCGGGGCCGGAGAGCAACTCGACGTTCGCCGGCAGGAGCGCACGCAGGCCGGAACGGAAGATGGCCATGGTGTGCGTGCCGCAGACCTCCATGACGCGCGCTGTTCGCGGCCCGAGCCGGCGCGCGAGCGCGGCCGCGGCATCGGCAAGCGCGGCGATCTGGCCCTTGGCATTGCTCACGACGCGGCCTCCTCGCGAGCGTTGACGAGGAGCCCGGCCTCGTGGAGCACGCGCAGCGTCTCCTCCGCGTCCTCGGGCTCGTACTTCGTGATCGCGAACCCGGCGTGCACCATCACGTAGTCGCCCACCTCCGCGTCCGGCACGAGCGAGACGTTGGCCTCGACGCGGTTGCCGCCCACGTCGACCGTGGCCGCGGCCCCATCGATGGACACGATCTTTGCTGGCACGGCTAGGCACATGTCGTGGAATCCTCGGCGAGTGACATCGCGACCGCGGCTTGGCCGAGCGCGATGCCGCCATCGTTGGCCGGCACGCGCGCGTGGCGATAGACTCGAAAGCCGTCGCGTTCGAGCGCGGGCTCGCCCCACTCGATCAGGTGTTGGTTTTGGAACACGCCGCCGCTCAGGCACACGGCGTCTATCGAATACTCATCGCGAATGCAGCAACACATGTCAACCATGAGGCGCACGACCGCGCGGTGGAAGCGCGCGGCCACACAGCCCACAGCCGCGCCGTCGTGTAGATCTTGCGCCACGCCGCGGATGAGAGGCCTCGTGTCGACGAGCCATGCGCCGGCCTCGCGCTCGATGTCCACGTCGTAGGAACCGGTCTCGTCGTCGTCCACACGCGCCTCCAACTCCATTGCGGCTTGGCCTTCGTACGTGTTCTGCATGGCGACGCCGCACAGAGCGGACACCGCGTCGAAGAGCCGGCCCATGCTCGACGTGGGGGGCGAGTTGACGCGGCGGCCGAGCATCTGCTCCACCACGCGCGCGTCTTCCTCGTCGAGCCGCTCGGCAAAGCGCGGAGCCGCTGTTCGCCAGCTTGCGCCGAATGCCTCGCGCAGGTGGGCGATGGCCATGCGCCACGGCTGCTTGGCCGCGGCATCGCCTCCGGGCAGCGGCGTGTAGCGCAGGTGGCCCACGCGCGCGAAGCCGCGGCGGTTCGCAAGCAGGAACTCGCCGCCCCACACCGCGGCGTCTGTGCCGTAGCCCGCGCCGTCGAACGCGATGCCGATCACGCGCTCGTGGAGCCCGTGCTCGGCCATGCAACTCGCCACGTGCGCGAAGTGGTGCTGCACCGGCGCGAGCCGCACGCGATCCTCTCGCCGCACGCACTCGACCGCGTAGCGCGTGCTCAAGTAGTCGGGGTGGAGGTCGTGGGCGATGACGGCCGGCTCCACGTCGAGCAGCCGCTCCAGATGCTGCACGGTCTTGCGGAAGAACAGGAGCGTCTCCATGTTCTTCAGGTCGCCCACGTGCTGGCTGAGGATCGCATCCTCTCCGCGCGTGAGGCACACGGTGTTCTTCAGCTCCGCTCCGACCGCAAGCACGGCCGGGCCTGGGCCGACGGCCACCGGCTCCGGCGCGTAGCCCCGCGACCGGCGCACGACCGCCGGCGCGCGCGCATCGACGCGGCACACGGAGTCGTCCGCGCGCAGGTGGATGCCGCGGTCGTGCAACAGGAACGCGTCCGCGATGCCCGCGAGGCGCTCCATGGCTTCGCGGTTGTCGATGGCGATGGGTTCGTCGGTCAGGTTGCCGCTCGTCATCACGAGTGCGTCGAGGCCGGCGCCGAACAGCAGCCAGTGCAACGGCGTGGACGGCAGCATGAGCCCGAAGTAGTGGCTCGCCGGCGCGACGCTTGGCGCGAGGCCGGCGTCGCACCGCCGCGGCATGAGCACGATGGGCGCGGCCGGCGACGCGAGCAACTCCGCGTCTGCCGCCGACACGCGGCAGAGCCGCCGCGCGATGTCCAGGCTGGCGCACATGACCGCGAAGGGCTTCTGCTCGCGGCGCTTGCGCTCGCGCAGCGCGGCGACCGCGGTTTCGTTGCGCGCGTCGACCGCGAGATGGAAGCCGCCCAGGCCCTTGACCGCGACGATGCGGCCGGCGCGCAGGTGCTCCTGCGCGGTGCGGATCGCGTCGTCCCCGTCGGCGATCTCTCCATGGCCCTCGTCGAGCCATACGCGCGGCCCGCATTGGGCGCAGGCGTTGGGTTGTGCGTGGAAGCGCCGGTCGCCAGGGTCGTGGTATTCGCGCTCGCACGCCGCGCACATGGCGAACGCGCGCATGGTCGTGAGCGGCCGGTCGTAGGGCGCGTCGAGGACGATGGTGTAGCGCGGGCCGCAGTTGGTGCAGTTGATGAACTGATAGCGGAAGCGCCGGTCGGATGGATCGAACAACTCGCGGCGGCAGTCGTGGCACACGGCCATGTCGGGCGGCGCGAGCGTGCGCTCGCCGGCGCGCGCCTCGCTGGGCCAGATCGTGAAGCCCCGGTCGTAGCAGGGCTCGATCTCTTGCACGTACACGGACTGAATGCGCGCGACAGGGGGGCATTCGGCCTCAATGGCTCCCACGAATGCGCGCAGCGCGTCGGCCGCGCCTTCGGCCTCGATCTCAACTCCCCGCGAGTCGTTGCGCACGCCTCCGCTGAGACCGTACCGCTGCGCGAGGCGGAACACGAACGGCCGGAACCCCACGCCCTGCACGGTCCCCTTGACGCGCACGTGCACACGCACGGGCTTGCGGCCGGGCTCGGTCATGGCGCGGCCGCCCTCTGCTGCTCGACGCGCGCCCGCAGCCAATCGAGCCATCGGTCGAGCCCCTCGCCGGTCTTGCACGACAGCGGCACGACGGCCGCGCGCGAGTTGAGTTGGCGCACGTCGCGCTCGACGCGTTCGACGGAGAAATCCACGTGCGGCAGCAGGTCGGTCTTGTTCACGAGCACCACGTCGGC
>JAJRTI010000939.1 GCA_024278415.1 Planctomycetota bacterium
AGCGCTACGCGCTGCCAGCCAAAGCGCCGTCGAGCCGGCGCACTCCACAACGGAGCGCATCGACAACATGTTGTCGTTCGAAAGCCGCTAAGGGCCTAATCACGTCGAACGTGGACGCCATCGATCCGTGGGAGACGACGGTCTCGCCATTGGGCGCGACCCCGTCGGCCGAATACACAGCGCCAGCCGCGGAGCAGGACCGGGCTTATCGATTCACGCGGGGTTGACGCCGGCAGGCTCGCCTCCAGCCAGACACTCCCGCAACACCGCGCGCACGAGCGAGTCCATGGGATCGAACACGGGGATCGTGGCCGGGCCGTCGCTGCTGAGCACCATGGACAACTCCGTGCAACCGGAGATGACCATTTCCGCTCCTCGCCCGCGCAGGTGCTCCACGAGCGCGGCCCCTCGGCCCACCGCGTCGGGCGTCGCGCCGTCAACCTTGATCGCGTGGATTAGCGCGGATGTCTCATCCTGCCCGCGATCGGCCGGCGCGACGAGGCGGACGTTGGCCTGGGCGAGCCGCGTGGTGTAGAGCCCCGTCTGCACGGTGGCGGTCGTGCCGAGGAGTCCGACACAACCCACGCCCGACTGTGCAATCTCCCGGCACGCTTCTGCGATCATGTCGACCACGAGGGCGTGGACGGCATCTTGGATTTGTGGCAGGAAATAGTGCGCGGTGTTGCACGGCACGGCCAGCACCTGCGCCCCCGCGCGCACGAGGCCCTGGGCCGCGGCCACGAGCGCGTTGGCCACCGGCGCCGTGTCGCCCGAAGCGATCGCTTCCGTGCGGTCAGGCAGGTGCGGGTTGTTGTCGATGAGGATGCGCAGGTGGTCCTGGTCGCACGCTACCGGCGTGGCGCGCACAACACGGTCGAAGAACTCGGCCGTCGCGCCGGGGCCCATGCCGCCGATGACGCCGAGGGTTTTGCGGGGAGCACGTCGAGTGGTCATGTGTCGTGGGGAACGCGAGGGGAGGGGGGGCAAACGTTCGGCTCAACATCGCGGCCGCGTCGGAGCCGGGCGCCGCGGGCAACAGCACGAGAGCCTACACACCTGGCGCATTCTGCGCAACCGGAACCTCGCCAACCTTGACAACCGGCGCGAGCGGGGATATCGTGCCGGGCACAACCACAAACCGCTGAGCAGGAGGCGTCCGTGTCAGACAAGATCGAGGTGCATTGCGAGTGCGGCAAGTCGTTCAAGGTGGCCGCGTCCTACGCCGGCCGCACGGGGCGGTGCTCGGAATGCGGCCGACGCATGATGATTACGGATACCCCCGCCGGCCGCGAGGCCACGGATGGGGAGTTCGAGTTGGTCGACGACCGGGCTGAGGAGCGCGCACGGCTGGAAGGCGAGATGGCGTCGCTGCGGGAGGCCATTGCCGTGAACCCCATGGACGCGCAGGCGCACATGAGCTTGGCGCAGTTGCTGAGCCAATGCGGCGACAACGTGCAGGCGCTCGACCACTTCCGCACCGCGTACCTCATGGACAAATCGCTCAAGCACGCGCTGGCTCGGATCGAAGCCATTGCTGGGCCAGCCGAGCGAAAGCGGCTGGAGGATGGCGAGGAGGAAGACGCCCTGAGCGGCGATTTCTGGCGTGAATTGGCGCGTGCGTTCGTCGTGCCATTCGCCAAGAAGGGCATCGGCATGCTCGTCATCGGCACGCTGTTCTTCTACGGGATCGGTGTCTGGATGTCCGTCTCCCGTTATGGTGGGCCGTTTGGGTTCATTGGCATCGTCCTCATGTCTGTTTTCGTTGTATGCTTCTTGGCAACGTACGCGTTCGACGCCATTCTCAACGCCATTGACGGCAAGCTCGAACCGCCGGACTGGCCGGACTTCTTCAACGGCGGGGAGATGGCGTGGAGCGGCCTGGCCTTGTTGTTCTGCATCGTCATGTCGTTCTTGCCGATGCTCATCGTGGCAGGCGTCCAGGCGCGGGCCTTCTGGCGCTACCTCTTCGATCGCGCTCCGCTGGCGCCGGGGCTCTGGTGGATCGTGGTTTGCTTCATCCTCGGCCTGTTCTACTTGCCTATGGCCCTCCTAGCGGTTGCCCTTCTGCGCTCGGTCTGGGCGGCGTTGCCGATCGTCGTCGTGCCCGCGATTTGGCGCACGCACGTGCGGTACTTCGCCACTGCGCTTCTGGTGCTCGCCGCGTTCGGCATGCGCACCCTCGCCGTGAGGTACGTGCCATGGCGTATCGTGGGAGAGTTCATTGGCCTCTATGCACTGCTGGTCGAGGCGCACGCACTCGGCGTGCTCTACCGCTGCAACGCGGAGCGCATCGGCTGGTTCGTCAAGCGCGGCGACGCCGAAGATGACGAATGACGGAGGCGGGCGCAGGCGGTGGGGCGGTTGGGAGCCCCGTCTTTAGCTGGGATGGTGGAATGGTGGAATGAGGCCACGTGCGCGGCAGCATTCCAGCCTTCCCCCATTCCTCCAACGCATTGCCGTGTGTGCCAACGGCGGATCGCACCATCGGGCCATCCGGACTTGCGGCATGCGGGGCTCAGTTCGCCTCTTTAGCCTTCCTCCGCTCCTCCACGATCTCCTCCGCGAGCGCGTACGGCACGGCCTCGTAGCGCTCGAAGTGCATGGAGAACTCGCCCCGGCCGCTGGTGAGCGTGCGCAGTTCGGACGAGTACCCGAACATTTCGCCCAATGGCACTAGGGCGGTGAGGATCACCGTCTTGCCGCGGTTCTCCATTTTCTCGATCCTGCCCCGTTTGCTGCATGGGCTCGCGGTGATAGCGCCGGTGTGGTCATCCCCCACGGTCGCCTCCACTCTCATGACCGGCTCCAGCAGTTCGAGCCCTGCCTTTCTGCAGGCGGCTCTAAAGCCGTCGCGGCCGCACGTGCGAAACGCCATGTCCGACGAGTCCACGTCGTGGGCGGAGCCATCGTCCACGACCACGCGCACGTCCACCATGGGGAAGCCGGCGTACGGGCCCTCGGCCATCGCGTCCAAAATGCCGCGCTCGATCGCGGGCATATACTCCCGCGGGATGCGGCCGCCCGTGACCTCGTTTTCAAACTGGAAGCCGGAGCCCGACTCGCCAGGCTCGATGCGCATGCACACGTGCGCGTACTGGCCGTGGCCGCCGGTCTGCTTCACGTGTTTGTGCTCGTGCTCCACCGCGCGCACAATCGTCTCTCGATAGGCCACTTGGGGCCTGGACACGTCCACGGCCACTCCAAACTCACGGCGCAGCCGGTCGATGATGATCTCGATGTGCAATTCGCCCATGCCGGAGATGATGACCTCGCCCGTCTCGGGATCCGCGCGCACGATGAACGTGGGGTCCTCTTCGGCCAGGCGCGCCAACGCGCGGGCAAGTTTGTCGCGGTCGCCGCGGCTCTGGGGCGACACGGCCACGCCGATCACGGGCGCCGGGAAGTCGATCGATTCGAGGAGAATCGGCTGGTCCTCGCAGCAGATCGTGTCTCCCGTGTACGTGTCGGCCAGGCCCACGATGGCGGCCACGTCGCCCGCGTGGAGCGTGTCGATGGCCTCGCGGTCGTTCGCGTGCATCTCGAAAATGCGGCCCACGCGCTGGCGCTTGTCTCGGCTCGCGTTGTGCACAAACGCTCCGGCCTCGATCATGCCCGAGTACACGCGCACGTACGTCAACTTGCCCATGTGCAGGTCGGTTTGCACTTTGAACGCCAGCGCGGCGAGCGGCGCGTCGTCGTTGGGCTGGCGGAGGATCGCTTCCTCGCTCTCGTCGTGGGCGCCAACGGTCGGCGGCAGATCGCTTGGCGAGGGCAAGTAGTCCACAATCGCGTCGAGCAGCCGGCGCACTCCCTTGTTCTTGAACGCGGCGCCGCACAGCACCGGGATGATGCGCCCCTCGATGGTCGCCTTGCGCATCGCAGCCACGACTTCGTCGCGCTCGGGAGCAATGCCCTCGACGAACTTCTCCATCAGGTTGTCGTCTTGCTCGCTGATACGTTCGATCATGACCTCCGCGGCTTCGCGCGCGTGGCCCACCAGCGCGTCGGGGATCGGCTCCTCGCGAATCCGCACGCCCGAGGGCGTGTCGTCAAAGTAAACGGCTTTCATGTCCGCCAGGTCGATGAGGCCCTCGAACTCCTCGCCCGCGCCGATGGGGATGACGACCGGCACCGCGTTGGCGCCCAGCTCCTCTTTGATCTCCTCGACGACGCGCTCGAAGTCCGCGCCGGTGCGGTCCATCTTGTTCACGAACGCGATGCGCGGCACGTCGTACTTCTCCGCTTGGCGCCAAACGGTCTCCGACTGCGGCTGCACTCCCCCGACCGCACAGAAGAGCGCAACCGTGCCGTCGAGCACGCGCAGCGAGCGCTCAACCTCCGCGGTGAAGTCCACGTGGCCCGGCGTGTCCATGATGTTGATGCGGTGGTAGCGCCAGTATGTCGTCGTGGCCGCGGAGGTGATGGTGATGCCGCGCTCGCGCTCCTGGGCCATCCAGTCCATCTGCGCCTCACCATCGTGCACTTCGCCCATCTTGTGGCTCTTGCCGGTGAAGTAGAGGATGCGTTCGGTGACGGTCGTCTTGCCGGCGTCGATGTGGGCCATCATGCCAATGTTGCGAACCTGTGAGATGTCAACGTTCCGGGTCATGGAGTGTCTCCTGGGAGTCGGTGCGCGGCGTCCTCGCTGTGAGGGCGAAGGCGATAGCGAAGGACGCTACAGAGGGCTACTGGCCACCCTTGGTGTCCCGCTGTCTCCCCGGGCCGGCGCAACCGCGTGCAGTGCTTGGGTGAAGGGCAGGTCGGCGCGGGACACGACGGCTGTCGTCCACCGATTCTCAGTGGTCCCGCGCACGCATTATCTTAGCAGAATCCGCCCATACGTCAAGGATCGGGGACATGAACCAAGGGCGCGAAGCGCCCGACTTCGTGTCCCCAGACGGCTTTGTCAGGGGACACGACGCAATCCGTCCGCCTGTGGGCGGACGGCTTCCGCATCGCGTCCCCCCCCGCACGGGGTACGTTGACCCCGCTCCGCCACCCCTGCTATAGTCCCCCTGCGGCGAGCGGGGATATGAACCAAGGGCGCGAAGCGCCCGACTTCATGTCCCCAGACGAAGCCCGCCGACTTAGCCGCACAAAAGAAGAAGCCTCCGTCGAGAAGCCGGAAGAAGCGGATTTTCAGAGCCCGCTTTGTATGGTGGGACGCCGCTGCCAGGTTCATGTGTCCCCATGCGGGGCATGCAATCGGCTGGACAAACCAGGGTCCCTGCGGACGCTGTATCGGCTCTAAAAATAGTGCTTCTAAGCACGAGCAACGCAGAGGCTTCAATGTTAGTCTCGGATCAGACGATCCACGGACAACTCCAAACATAGCGCGTGGCGGCGCGCGATGCAAGCGCCCCTGCGCGCGTTTTGCAGCGGGACTTTCCTGTCCGCCAAGAACCCCAGCCAGCAAGCTCGGGAAGGGATTGACTTTGCCACGGGAGCAGGGTTAGCCGCCGCTGACCTCTGGCTCTCCCCCTCAACCATTACTGATAGAGCCCACGGATGTTAGCAGGACCCACGGATGCAGAGGGGATAGCCGCAGACTCGCGCAGATGCCCGCAGATACCCACAGATTGTGCAGATCGGAAGAAATGGCGGCACACTTCATTGGCGCAATCTGTCGGTATCTGCGCCTATCTGTGTTTCCGTCCGCTGCGAAAGACTGCGGTGCAGCAACGGAATGCAGGCTCTCTCACCTTCTGCATCCGTGGGTCGGCTCTGCCATCCGTGGGACTTCTCCGATCTCTTTGGCTGCGGCCAGAGGTAGCGCTAGGTTCTCCCCCATTGACCATCAACCATTAACCATCAACCATCGCCGACAGGTACGGACCTCTTGACCCCCTCCTTCACTCTCCACACGACTTGCCCCGGCACGCGCGGCCGGCTCGGCGCGATCCACACCGCGCACGGCGACGTGCCCACTCCCTGCTTCGCACCCGTCGGCACGCAGGCGACCGTGAAGACGCTGTCGCCAGAGGAGGTGCGCAATCTGGGCGCGGACATGATCCTCTGCAACGCGTACCACCTCTACCTGCGGCCGGGCGCGGACGTGGTGCAGAAGCTCGGCGGCCTTCATGAGTTCATGAACTGGCGCGGGCCGATCCTCACGGACAGCGGCGGGTTCCAGATCTTCAGCCTCGCGCACCTGCGCAAGATCGACGACGATGGCGCGACGTTCCGCTCGCACATCGACGGCTCCACCCATCGCTTCACCCCGGAGTCCGCGACCGCGATCCAGGAGGCGCTGGGCGCGGACATCATCATGGCCTTCGACGAATGCCACGAGCCTGGGGACCGCGCGTACGCGGAGCAAGCGCTCAAGCGCACCCACGACTGGGGCGAACGCTGCCTCGCGGCCAAGTCGCGTGGCGATCAGCTCCTGTTCGGCATCGTGCAAGGCGGGCTCTTCGAGGATCTGCGCGAACAGAGCGCGAAGGGCCTCGTGTCACTTGGGTTCGACGGGTACGCGGTGGGCGGCCTGAGCGTGGGCGAATCCAAGGCCGACATGCACCGCATCCTCGAGGCTACCGCGCCGCACCTGCCCGCGGACAAACCACGCTACCTCATGGGCGTGGGCTCGCCGGAGGACGTGGTCGAGTGCATCCACCGCGGGGTCGACCTCTTCGACTGCGTGCTGCCCACGCGCATTGCGCGCAACGGCTCCCTCATCACCCGCACGGGCCGGCTCAACATCCGCAACGCGCGCTTTGCCGACGACGCGGCCCCGGTCGAGGCGGGCTGCGCGTGCTACACCTGCCGGCACTACTCCCGCGCGTACCTCCGCCACCTCATCCGCACCGACGAGATCTTCGGCTACCGGCTCACTAGCATCCACAACCTCCACGCGCTCGTGTCGCTCGTGGCCGACGTTCGCGAGCACCTCCGGGCCGGCACGTTCGCCCCGTTCCGCGAGCAGTTCCTCGCCCACTTTCAGCCCCGCGACGAGGAGGTGCGCCGGCGCAACCGCGAGGCGCGCATCCAGCACGTGAGGGGGCTGCCGGAAGCGTGAGGCCCTGTTGACACTCGCGAA
>JAJRTI010000940.1 GCA_024278415.1 Planctomycetota bacterium
CGGCGCAAGCTGGCCCAGGCCCGGCACAGACGCCGCGAAGCCAATCTACAACTGCAGCAGCGCACGCTGCCGCTTGAAAACCGTTAGGAGGTCGTTGCTTAACTTCGCACCGATTTGTCCCAGATGCGTTGAAACATTTCATGGGGGTACCCTTAGTGTGGGGCGAATCGCGCGAGAATGTAACATAAGCGCGACTGAGTACGCGCAGACTGGTTATTCATTGCTTGTACGGCCCGTGTCGCATCCAAGCCATTCGCTGACCATAGTTGCCCAGTCAACATCATTGCCTCACGCGGCTCGCCAGACGAGGCCAAGAGAACCAGCTTACACGCCGGAGGCCGATCCTGCCCCCTGCAGCAGCGCCCGGCAACGACAGACGCGGCGCTCTGTCTGTGAGGTAGCGGCCTGGCTTGAACGATTGATGGCCGGAGCGCAGAGACCATGGGCCGTGCGAACATGCCAGAGGCCTCCTGCCGCCAGATGGAAGCCCTCTGGCGTCAGGCACGGTCGTTGTCTGAGACTACCAGTGCACTTCGCGTGGCGTCACAACAACTGCGATACCAACTCGGAAAGCCTAGGCATGGGGGGGGCGTTCCTCATGTGCGCGGTCGGCGGCGTTCGCATCTATGCGCAGCCAACACATACCGCGGGACAGCAGCGATCTGATGTCCCTGTGCGACAGGGCAAGATCGGGCTTGGCTCCATGGGGGGCGACTGCCTGCCTGAGTTGATTCACCGGTCTTCGCCCGTTCACAGACGGCTCCGGGATGCTTCATTGCCCACATCCTAGACAAGCCGAGGACTCTTGGGTAGAGCGGTGGGCTAACGGTGCATCACAGGCCAAACCGGAGCAGACACTTGTGGCCCAAAGGCGAGACCGACCAATTCATGATCATCTGCTGGTGCCCACAGCGCAGCGCGATGCCGCCCGTGTGATCTGCCCGTCCCAGTGCTTGCCAATCACATCCCAGTCGAACGTCGCGTTGCCCGGAGGCACCGACAGTCGATACGACCCGTACGCGTCGCTCTCCAGTACATCGGCATTCGGGTCGGTCACAGCCCCCGAATCTCTTTCCGCGCACGAGACATGACTTGCTGCGGGCTGTCCCCGAACTCCTCCTTGTGGACCCAGCCCAGGCCATCCTCCTGAAGCTGCATCCCCAGCCGCAGCAGGATCGCGAACGCCTTGTTGGGGATTTCATGCCTCACGCCATCGATGGCGATGTCGAAGTCATGGTCGTCGATGGCTTGGTCGTATTCCCCGGTAGTCTCGGCTGGACGCGCCCACCCGGGCTCCCGTTCGGCCGTAGCGCTCTCGGAAGGTCCGGAACTTCTCGGACGCGATGGCCTTCAGGGGCGCCAGGTAAAACACCTTCCCTTTGTCGTGCATGGCCTCAACCGCGGCTATCTCGCCGACGAAAGGTTTCCCCGACGACGTCGGCGCGCTGATGATCAGGTTCCTGCCGGCGAACAGGTCGTAGCGCTGCACCGCGAGCCACTGCACTGGCAGGAGCCGCTCGTGTCCGCTGGTGCGCCAGATATCTATCAGGTCGGGGCTGACGCCGTACTTGATGAGTTCGTCGATGTTCATGGTCGGACCTCCGTGGTCTGAGTGTCTCTCTTTGCTGCCTGTGGGCCAAGAAGAAAGGCTCGCCTCCCCGCAGCCATAACGGCTCGGGAGCGGACCTTAAGTCGCTCGTAGGAACGGTAAAGGGCTCTCGGCCCTTTAGCCCGCATTTCTCACGAGTCCAGGCGGATGCCGATGCAAGGCGCACGGTGCGACGGCGTGCTCGGGCACGTCGAGCGCCGTGCAACGCAGCAGCGGCACCCGACTGGGCTCGCCCGAAGGGCCAGCCCCTCCGATCCGAGGAGCGCAACTTGTTGCTCAACCCACGCGTCGGCATAGACCGGAAGGCTTTCGAATGACAACCTTTCTGACACTTCTGTCCTAGGCTGGTGAGAAATGCGGGTTAGGTCAGGCTGTCCTGACGGTGTGAGGTGTTGGAACGCTCGGAAGGCTCCTTGCTCACGGGCTCCATCCTACCGGCACCGACTGACATTCCCTGGAGGCGATGGGCGAGGTTCTCTTGCTACACACTTCCCCATCTACACGTGATCTCGAAGCGGACATGTGGGCTTTCCGGGTCCAGATCATATCTGGCAGCGCTATCCTGCCAACGTGGAAGCTTGGGAGGATGGCTTTCGAGGGCCGCTTACCGTTGACTGTCCTATCTCGCCCGGCCTCCGCTACGCAAGCGAGCGATTTGGTGGCCCCCGCGCGGCCCGAATGTGCACCAAACTCCATCGCCTGTGCCATGAGTCCCAACCAGACAGGCAATAGCAGCGAAATGCGGCAACGCCCAGGAACACAGTTCCCCTGTGTCGCCAAGCCATAGGCGGCGTCCGCCATGAGGCGGAGCGCGTGATACATGCACAGCAGAACTGCGCTGTGCACGCGTCGTACAGCGGAACCCTAGCGAGCGGGCCTGCGGGCGCGCGGCGAGGACTCCTGCCCCCTCATCGTATGGGCCTGCGTCCCCTTCGGCGCCATGGCAAACGTGGATGGCGATGTTGCGTCTTTGCTCCAGGGCGTCTCTTGAAGCCACAGTCGGAGGTTGCTAGGATTCCTAGCGCGACTCCTGAGGGGCCGAGTGGGCGGCCTCTTGGTGAATTCCTCGACGGTCATCTAACATGCCTGCCGCGGCCGCCTTGGCCATGGCCAGGATTCCCGCTCTCACAGCCGCTGGAAGGTCGGACCACACAGCAATCACACTCACCAGGTCAGGGTCGTGGATTCTTTGGCATATACTTGGCGCGCCCGCTACATTCTCTGATAGCCGCCGAATCTGGCAACTATCGGGCGAATCCGCGGCCTCTCCCTGCAGGTTCGAGTCCTGCCGGGCGTGCCAGTCGATCCCGCCGCGCGGGACACCCAAGAAGGCCGTCAGACCCCGTCTGGCGGCCTTGCGTCGTTCTGGGAGCACACCCCTGTGCGCTACTTCTCGGCCTTCGCAGGCTTCGCCGCGGCTGGCCTCACCTCGGCCCACTCGACTCGCACTTTGGCCGGCACCGGGGCGCCAGTTGGCGAGGCGACGACCTCCGGCTGCACCTTCAGCGACTTCCTCGCGTCGGGCTTCATGAGCGCAACGCGCAGCTTGGCCACACACACCGCGCCCGTGGGGCCCTGGTCGTCGAGTGAAAACGCCGCAAGCCGAATCTGGCCGGCCTTCAGGCCGCGGCGGTCGTACGCCGGCGGCCCGGCAAACTGCTTGGCCGCGCCGCCTTCAATGCCGACGATAGCGAGGGCCTGCGGAGGGGCCGTGAGCACGATCTGATACGCGCCCAGCGTCTTGCCCCCGGTGTCCACGACCAGCCTGGCTTGCCGGATTTCCGACTCCGGGGCCGCGGCCGCATCACGCACGTGGACCGCGCCGTTGCGGTCCACGTCGCCGCGTGGGGGCGCGGCGTTGGCGGACACGATCCGTCTGGCGAGCATCATGGCGTCGACGACGTCCACTTGTCCGTCGCCGTTGATGTCTTCGACTCGTGATGGGGCTTTCTGTTTGGCCATGTAGAGGGCGGCCGCTGCCTCGGGTTTGCGCGCCTCGGCCATGGCTCTAACTCGTCGCTTGGGCGCGGGCCGCGGTGCGGCCGGCTTTGCCGGAGCGACGGCGAACGCCTGGAACTTCTTGGCTTTCCCTGCCAGCTCCTCGGCGACGCGATCCTTTCGGGCAGGGCCGAAGGCTTTGCCGGTCTTGGGCTGCGCCAGCGCAGCCCCTGCGGCCCTGGCTGGCGCCGCCGGCTCGGCTCCAGCGGCAAGCGGCCGGCCCAGCAACGCCTTCTTGGCGCGGCGCAGGCCTTCGCTCTTCTCGTCGGCAGGGCGCAGACCGGACTCGATCCTGGATTCAGCGTCCCGGGCCATGGCGGCCGCGAACTCGGCCGGCTTGTCCGCCTTTCTGGCCGCGGCCAAGCGCTCCTCCACTACCGCCGACTCTCCCGCCGGTTTTGCGGCCACGGCCTGCGCTTCGGGCGCTTCTTTCTTGGCATCCGCTTGAAAGAACCAGCTCACCGGCTTGGCTTCGTCGACGCGCGCGCGATAGCGCCGGGCTTGCACGGTCCAGACCACGACGCCGGCCACGGCCAGCAGCGACGCCGCGAGCAGCATCGCACGCTTGGGCCAGATGGACACAACTCGCGCCGGCGCCTGCGCGGGCAGGCTGTCGCGTATGGCGTCAGGCACGTCGCCCGGCATGGCGAGCGCGTCGCGCATCGCGCGCTTGAAGGAACGCAGTCCCTTGAGCGCGGCTTGGCAGTGCTCGCAATGCTCCACGTGGGCCTGCACCTCCGGCGCGGCGTCGCCGAGCATGAGGTCGGCTAGGTCGAGATCGGTTGGGTGGGTGTTGTTCATGCCGTACTCGCCTTCAGCGGCGCGCTTGTTCGCTTCCTTGTGGTCTCACGCTTCAGCGAAAGCATGAGCCATGCTCTGCCGCGCGAGCCGCAGCGCGTTGTGCAAGCGCGACTTGACCGTGCCGACCGGCACGTCGAGCAGCTCGCCGATCTCCGCGTAGGACAGCTCGTCCATGAACCGGAGCACGAGGATCTCGCGCTGGAGTTCGGGCAGGCCGTCGAGGAACTGCCGCACGAGCGAGCGCTCGTCCCGGCGCTCTGGGCTGTCGCCGTTGGGCGCGGGCACTCCGTCGAGCGGCTCGCCGCTCCCCGAGACGCGCGCCTGCCGCTGGCGCTTGCGCAGCAGGTCGTACGCTCGGTGCTTGACCACGGGGTAGAGGAAGGTCGTCATCTTGCCGGCCAAGTCCAGTTCGGGCAGTTTGCGGTGCAAGTACGCGAACACTTCTTGGAGCACGTCGAGCGCGTCGTCGCGGTTGCCGCAGAAGCGGTACGCGAGGTTGGCGACCCAGCGGTGGTGCCGATCGTAGAGCGCGCGGAACGCGTCCCCATCGCCAGACGCGGCGCGGCTCACCAGCTCGTGGTCGCTTGGACTCGGCGCGTTCAGTTCTGTCATCACTCCTGCATTGTCCGCGCGGGAGAGGGCGTCGCTTCACCTAGTGGAGCGACATCTGGCTCAGAATGTTCACAGGAATTGTGTCTGCAACACCTCAGCCGCGCCTGGTGCGCTGGACGTGGCCGGCCCGCGCGAGGGGCTGACACGTGCAGGGCGGCGAGGCTGCCTGAAAAGCTGAAGTGGTACAGCAAGTCTACCGCATCCCTTGACTGTCCGCCACGCTCTGCTATGCTCGCGTTCGCCCGATCTGAGAGCGCGGGAGGAGCTTGCGCCATGAGTGCCATCCGAACCCTTGCGGCCAGGACACGCCGGCTGCACCTGCTGCTAGTGCTCGCCGCCGGCGTCGCTTTGCACGATGCGCACGCGGCCGGCAGCGACGTCTATGCAAAGGCCGCGCCTGCATGCGTGGAGGTGCTGGTCAACGGACGGCTGAGCGGGTCCGGCGCGTTCATATCATCGGATGGCGTGGTGCTGACCGCCTGCCACGCGGTGGGTGCGCCCGGCAGCACGGTCGAGGTCCGCTCGCCGCTCATCGGCCGGCACGTGGCGACGGTCATGGCCGTCGACCAGGGCCACGATCTCGCGCTGCTGCGAGTGGGCGGCGGGCGGGGGCCCTACCCGGCGCTGTCCCTTGCGGACAAGACTCCGGCTGTGGGCGCGAGCGTGTGGCTGTTCGGCGCGCCCATCTTCCGCCACGAGGTCATGCTGCCGGGCAAGGTCGCGCGCGCCGCGCACACGTATGAATACCTGGCCGCCCTCGGAGGCTACGCGGAGGTCTACTTCATTGCTGGGCCATCCCCTGTGGGCACGTCTGGCGGGCCGTGGTTGAACGAACGGGGCGAGGTGGTGGGGCTACAGTCCGGGTACATGAAGATGAAGGACGCGTCGGTGGGCATTGTCTTCGTGGCGCCAGTCGAGGCGATTCGCGCTCTGCTCGCGGCGAAGCGAACCGCCAACACGCCCACGCTCGGCATCGCGGTCGAGGAGGTGTGGGAGCAGATGCCCAGGTTTCTCAAACGCGTGCCGCGGGGCACGGAGGGCGTGGTGGTGCGTCTGTTGCAGCCCGACGGCCCCGCCGCGCGGGCGGGCATCAAGCAGTGGGACACGATCGTCGCAGTGGAGGGCAAGCCGGTGAAGTATCGGGACCAACTCCTGCGCTCCATGCGCGCGCGGAAGCCGGGCGAGGGCATGAGGCTCACGATCCTGCGGCCCGATGGAGCAGGCACGGACGCCGCGACGCCCGTGCTGGGATGCCTCGAGGTCAAGTGGCTCAAGCCCGCGCCTTGACACTGCCGGCCTGCACGCTAAGCTCGCGCGGCGCTGCCGGCGCGAAATGCGAGCGCCGCGTCCGCCAATCACTCCCCACCGCCGCCAGGAGCTGAACGTCGTGTACTCTATCCGCCCGCCCGAAGTCGTGATCCTCGACCGCGTGAAGAATGACCCGGCCATGTCCGCCCGGCTCGACCGCATGCTGGAGCACATCGACTCGCCGTTGGTGCAGGTGGTCGACGATGCCGGGCTCGCGGAGATCGCCGCGGACCGCGGCTGGAACGTGGGCGGCAAGCGCACCGGGCAGTACCACACCGACGAAGCCCCGGCCATCATCTTCAATGCGTTTCGCTTCGACGCGGACGAGGAGATCCGCGCGCTGTCCGAGAAGTATCCCGCGCTGCGCGCACACCGCCTGCTCGGGATCAATCCGTGGGGGTTCCGCGACCACAAGCAGCTCCGCGAGACGCAGGACTGCATCTGCCAGTCCGCGTGGGAGTTCCACTGCGCGTTCGGATGCCTCCACGCGTGCCAGTATTGCCACATCACGCCGATCTTCAACATCATGATGAACGTCGAGGAGATAGCGGCGCGCATGCGCGCGTTCGGCGAGACGATCCCGGAGCAGAAACTCTACAAGTTCGACAACGCTACGGACCAGATCACGCTCGAGCCGGAGTACGGCGCGTCGCAGATCATGGTCGAGATGTTCGCGGACTGGCCGGGCCGCTACTTGCTGCTCTACACCAAGTCGGACAACGTGGACCACCTGCTTGGCCTGCGGCACAACGGCCACACGCTCATCAGTTGGTCCCTGGGCAGCGAAACCGCGTGCCGCGAGGTCGAAACCAAGACGCCGTCGCTCGACCAACGCCTCGCCGCGATGGAGAAGTGCCAGGCGGCCGGCTACACGGTCCGCGCGCGCATCTCGCCCATGGCGCCGCTCAAGAACTGGAAGGACGAATACCGCGACCTCGTCGAGCGGCTCCTGGCGCGTGTCACGCCCGACATCATCTCCGTCGACGTGATCGGGTGGATGGACGCGCGGCAGATGAAAGACGGACTGGACATGGACCTGTTCCATCCGGACTACGTGGCCGCGCTCGACCGGCGCGAGGCGGAGGGCTTCAAACGCCTGGGCAAGCACCTGTTCCCCCACGCGATGCGCGCGGACATGCTTCGCTACGTCATCAAGCAGATCCAGCGCGTCTCGCCGGACCAGCCGGTCTCGCTGTGCATGGAGGAGGCGGGCATGTGGCGGGAACTAGGCCCCTTGACCGGCATGACGCCCGGCCACTACGCTTGCTGCTGCGGCCCCACGAGCGTGCCCGGCCATCCGCTCCTGCGCGCGTGAGGGCTGGCGAACGCCACAGCGGCCTGCTTGCCGGCCGATGAAGTCGTTCCTGCCATGAGGCCCCTTGTGGGCGCCGAGTGAAGGAGGCTCAGGATGATACGAATCCCAAGGTTCGCTCACGTGGCGATGGTTCTCGCTTGAAGTCAAACACTTCTTGGCCCCTCCCTGGGGGATTCAGTGCCCCGGCGCCACTGCTTCTTCACTGTGCACTCGCTACTTTGGCCGCAGCCGCAACAGCGTCGTCGAATTCGCCGGCAGTTGCACAGGCACGGCCGCGCCGCGGCCGACCCGTTGGCCCGTGAACGCGTCGTAAACGACCGCGGGCCGCGGCAAATGCCATAGAAACGCCCCGCCCGCCTTCGTGTGCAACGCGACCATATCCGAGTCCGCGCGGACGATCACGCGCGGCGAATCGATATAGGGCTGAACGCCCGCGTCCTTCATCAGCGCGCGCAGAAACTGCCGCGGCACGTAGGGGAACGTGGAGAGCACGCGGCGCCTCCCGGGCGCGCCCTTGCAGGCGAGCAGCACCGCGCCCGTCGCCGGGCCGCGGCCCAACGCGTCCGCTTCAGGGTCGTCGATCGCGAGCAGGGGCGTCGCCTTCGGCAAGCCGCCAAACAGGGGCGTTTCGCGTCGGGTCGTCGCTCCCCAAACTTGGGCGAGGCCCCGCACGATCAGTTCGCCGGCCCTCCCGCCGCCCGTCCCATCGAGCACCAGTTTCAGGCCTTTCAGCGGGAACGCGATCTGGGTCGCGTCGCTGCGATCCCAAGGGGCCTTCTTGCACGCGGCGAAGGGCACGATGCGCTCCCGCAGTTCGCTCGACACCGCAAAAGCCGGCGCGACAAACTCGCCGCGGCCCGCGCTCTTCACGACGACGCGCAACGACGCGCCCACAGCCGCGCCCTTGCCCGACACAGTCAGGCGCAGGCCATCGCAAGCGCCGATGCGCGCGTTCATGTGGATGTCCGTCCAGGACTTCGTCGTGGCGAACCGCCAACGCATCGCTCCGTCCGCGGCTCGCCAATCGAAGCGCGTGTAGTGTTGTTTCATCGCCTTTTCATCGCGCGGGTTGAACCAGTTGCGGGCATCGAAGAAACCCACCACCGGCTCGCTTCGCCGCGGCGTCAGCTTGACTGTCGAAACGGCGGGGATGCCAGCCGTGAGAGGATGCCCGCTCGAACAGACCACGGACGACACAGGCGCGGCGCGGCCGGGCAGGGCGACGTGGAAGCCTGTGAGCTTTTCCACCAGCGTGGGGCCGAAGCGCTGGCCGTCCGTGACTCCCGGGGCCCACAGCCACAGCGCGCTTCGGCCCTTCACCGCGTTCGCGACGATGGCTCGCTCGGCTTCGGTCGCCCGGAGCGTGTTCAGGAACACCAGCAGCCGATAGTGCGACAGGTCCGCCTGCCCGAGTTGCGAGAGCAGAATTGAGTCGAACGGCACGCCCGTGCGATACATCTCGGTCGTCACGCGGTCGACCATCGCGAGGTGCGTTCGCATGGCCTCGCCGTCGCCCAGCCAATAGCAACTCTTCAGGTCGGCCACGAGCGCGACCTGCGCAACGCGGCGTCGGGGGGCGTGCAGGCGCTTCTCGGCCAGTGCGTACACCCGCGCGACTTCGCGGATGAGCGCGGGCTCGTCGTACCATCCACCTGACCCGTCGGCCCCGAAGTCGCACCACCACAGCGCGCAGCCGTGCAGCATCGCGGTGGCCGCCTCGCGGCGGATAGCGGCGATGGACTCCGCACGGCTGTGCAGACGTCCGTATTCGTTGCGCGGGTGCAAGTGCGTGCGCGTGTCCGCCTCGATCATGTGCACCTTGCCGGCGAGTGCGAACGCGTCGACGAGCGCGCGCGGCCGGCCGTCGTCTCCCATCAACCGGTGCGAGTAATCGTAAGGCGCGGCGAAATAGTCGATCGACTGGGACCGCAGCAGCCGCTCCAATTCCAGATGCCCGCCCTGCGTCTGGGGCGGCACTCCGTAGAAGTAGCCGTAAAACGCGCCGCACAGCACCCGGCCGCCGGTGATCTGCTTCGCGGCCGCGCAGAACGCCTCGATGTCGTCCGCGGTCACCTCCTGCTGGCAGCGGTAGTAGTCCATGACCCAACGCCCGCGCACGGGATCGCGCAGCCCCAACGCTCCCGCGCGGAGCCTCGGCTCCACGCCTGGAACGGCCGCGTTGTCGAACGTCACGCTCGGCATGCCCCATGCCCGACGCAAACGCTCGACGGTGGCATATTCCTGGCGCAGCCATGTGCGGAAGTGTGTGCGCATGGCCGGCCCGGTGTCAGGCATCTGCTGCCGCCAACTGCCGAAGTAGTGCCATTCCGTATAGATGCCGTAGCCCGGTTGGTATCCGATCACGCGCTTGCCCCACGGCTGGCGTTCGAGATGCTCGATCGCCGCGCGCCAGACGTGCAGCGCGTCCCGCAGCCACACCTTCGAGGCCAGCGATGGCCGGCGCACTCGGCCCGATTCGTTGGACGTGTTGTAATCGCTGCCGGCCGCGTAGCGCACGAGTTCTTCCGGGTGCGCGTCCATCCACCACCGCGGCGGAACCAGGCGAAGAATCCAAATCACGTAAGCCTTGGGATCGGCGGACAGATAGCCCCGCGTGCGGTCGTCGAGAGCGGAGAAGTCGTATTGCCGTTCGCCCTTCCAGCACGCCGACAGCGGGAGATACGCGGTATACACGTGTACGCCTGCGTCGCGAAACAGAGCGATCTGCCGGCGTCCATGCGTGGAAAACGGATCGACCGTCCCGCGGTAGATCAACGCCGGCCGCGGGGCTCCGTTGATGACGAGCGCGCAGGAGCCGTTGATGGTTTCGAACTTTGCGCGGGCAGGGCGTTCTTGGTCCAGTCCCTTCGGCGCCGCGAGCATCGGCGCGCGCCACGCGTTCCAGCGCGCCCAATCCGCCGGCTCGATGAATGGTCTCACGTCGAACGCCGGGTGCATGAACCACGGCGCGGCGAATGCGCTGCCCACGACGCGCGCGGCCGGCCAAGACGAATCGTCGAAGCCCGGCAGATCCCAGCCCTTCGCCGCCACGCGCGACGCTCGGAACGCCGCGTCCGAGCGGATCCGATGCACCGCGCCCCCGCGCTCGCGGATGATGCCCGTAGCGATCAGACCGCCCGTGCCCACCGCGTTGAACACCTCGAAGGCCAGCACGTTTTCGCCTGCCTGCAACACCTTCGTCAGGTCGTAAACCTGCCCCCCGCGGCCGCTCTCCACTGGCCGCGGCGCGGGGGCGCCATTGACCCGCAGATGGTGCGAATCGTCCACGATCACCCGGAGCCGCGCAGACTCGACCGGCCCCGCGAGCCGAATCACCCGGCGCAGATATCGGCTTTGCTGCTGGCACTCGGACGCGATGTTTTCCGGATACCAAATCCACGACGCCGCGGTCGGCACATCCGCTGCTGCGGCGAGCCCGGCCCACGCGGCGAACCCAAGCGCCGCTGCAAGTCGACGATTCTCGTGCATCCGAATGCCTCTTTGATCGAGTTCGTGGCCGCGGATAGAATCAGCGCGTCGCAAGGCCCAGTGGCCGTTTGCTGACGGCCGCCATCTTACCGCCTGCGACGGAGGCGTCAAAGTCCTCTCTGCCCCCATCGATACAAACTCGATGGGGGCGGTTAGGTGCTTAACGGTTTTCGAACGACAACATGTTGTCGATGCGGCAGACTGCAAATTGAGGAATGAGCGACTTGCAAAACCCCAATAGGCCGAGGCCTCGCGCCTAACATCATGCATGGCGGAGGTGTGGAACGCGGCGCCGCCGAGATGCGAGCGCGGGCGCGTTCCGCTTGTAGTGGCGACCGTCAGGGCGCCCTGTGCGCCGCTGGCGATTCGCCGCCCGAGCGGAAGGCCCTCACGGGCCTACTACAAACACGGCGTCGCCGGCTTGCGGCGCCACAGCACAGGTAGGACAACTGGGGTCTTGCAAGTGGCTCGAATGTCAATTGGAAACTGCAGATTGGCCCAGGCGTGCCCGGAGCGCCAGGATCCATTTGCAGTCTCCAATCTCCAATTGTCAATCTTCAATCAGCCGCCCCGTAGGCCTCTCGATCCAACGGCCTCCGACAGGAGGCCCCGTTTTACAAGCGAAGTCTTGCAAAACAGCCTCACTCCTACACCCGCAAAGGCAACACAAATTCGCGTTTTGCCTAGGCCTCCGCACGGCATGTCCGTGCGGAGCCACGATTGCGCGCCAGACGGGGGTACCGGATCGACACCTGGCTCCCAATCGTCGCTCCGCAGGGGCATGCCCTGCGGAGGCGTCGAGGAGGACGACGAGCACGAACTGCGGCGCAGCCGCCCCTTTCTCGCAGCGAAGTCTGCGAAAAAGCGTAGTGCCTTATCCGTGAGGAACCGCCTTGACCAACGCATCGAGGAATATACGGGCAAGCGTCCCATCGGCTTCTACCGGTGGGATCTGGACTGTCTGGAGGACGTCACGGCGCAGGCGCTGGACGAGGCCGACGTGTATCCAGAGAAATCCGGGCGGGCATACGAGGCCATGGAGAACCTACACAAGCGCATCAAGCGACTCCGCGCGCAGGCATACGGTGAGATCGGGTAATCGTTCGCGTGGGTGACGGGCAGATCCGCGCGTTAGCTCGACAGCTCCCGCTGGAAGATCTGGCCCACCAGCTTGGGATCGGCCTGTCCCTTCGTCTCGCGCATGACCTGTCCCAGGAGGAAACCGATCGCCTTCTTCTTGCCGTCCCGCACGTCCTGCGCCGGCTTCGGGTTGGCCTCGATGACCTTGCGCACGATGTCCAGCAGCGCGCCCTCATCGCTGATCTGCGTCATGCCCTGCTCTTCAACGATCGCCGCGGCCGCCTTGCCCGTCTCCACCATCTCGGCGAAGACCTTCTTCGCGTTCGCGTTGCTGATCTTGCCGTCGGCGACCAGCTTCAGCAGTTCGGCCAGCATGGCCGGTGTAACGCTGAACTCGCCGATTGCGATCCCCCGCTCGTTGAGCGCGCGCAGCACCTCGTTGGCCACCCAGTTGCAGATGGCCTTTGCATCGTCATAGTGCTTCAGGCACTCCTCGAACCAATCCGCGACACGCCTGTCGGCCGTCAATACGCCGGCGTCGTACGCGGACAAGCCGAGGTCCTCGACAAAGCGCCGGCGCCGCGCGAAGGGCAGCTCTGGCAGCTTGGCTTCGAGGTCCGCCAGCATCTGCTGCGTCACGCGCATCGGCACGAGATCCGGCTCCGGGAAGTAGCGGTAGTCTTGCGCCTCCTCCTTGGACCGCATGGCCTCGGTGCGGCCGACCGCGTCGTCCCACAGTCGCGTTTCGCGGGCCACGGTCCCGCCAGCCTCAACCAGTTCCGTTTGCCGTTTGATCTCATACTCGGTTGCGCGCACCACGGCCTTGATGGACGCGACGTTTTTCACCTCCACGCGGTCGCCCAGTTCCTCCTGTCCCCGCGGCCTTATGGATACGCTCACCTCGAACCGGAGCCGGCCCTCTTGGATCTTGCAGTCGCACACGCCGAGGTAGAGGAGCATGCTGCGCATTTCGAGCATGAACGCCTCGACCTCTGCGGGGCTGCGCATGTCCGGCTCGGTCACAATCTCCAGCAGCGGCGTGCCGGCGCGGTTGAGGTCCACGAGGCTGTAGTCCGCGTTCGAGCCCTCGGGGTGCATGAGCTTGCCCGCGTCCTCCTCCAAGTGCACATTGTGGATGCGCACGCGCTTGGCTTCGCCGTCGCCGTCGAACTCCATGTGCCCGGCCGTGCCGAGGTTGTTGTAGTTTTGCGAGATCTGATAGTTCTTGGGCAGGTCGGGGTAGTAGTAGTTCTTGCGGTCGAACGCGGTGGCCTCGGCGATGTCGCAGTGCAACGCGAGCGCGACGGTGAGCGCGTATTCGAACGCCTTCTGGTTCGGCACGGGCAGCACGCCGGGCATGCCGATGCACACCGGGCAGGTCTGCGTGTTCGGCTCCGAGCCGAACTTCGTGCTGCAACCGCAGAACATCTTCGTCTCGGTCAGCAGCTCCGCGTGGGTTTCGAGGCCAATGACGGCTTCGTAGGCCATGTCAAACTCCGGGGGCGAACCGCAAAGGCGCGAAGGGCGCAAAAAGGGAGAGAAACGCAAAGACGCTAAGGCGCAGAGGCGCAACGAAGAGATGTTTGGAACGGAACGCCTCCGCGTTCCGATGCTGGCACGGCCGCATGGTGAAAACGGACGGCGATCCCGAGGCTTCGGGATCCGCTCCCGGGTTGCGGGCGAAGCCCGCATTACGGCCATCTTGCTACGCCAGTTGAGGGCGTTGCTGGTGGTAGTCCGTCTCGCGCTCGAAGAGGCGTGCGGTTTGGAGGATGCCGAGTTCGTCGTGGTGGCGGCCGAGGAGCTGCATGCCGATGGGCAGGCCGTCGCTCGTGAAGCCGCAGGGGATCGAGACGGCCGGGATGCCGGCCAAGTTGGCCGAGATCGTGTACACGTCGGACAAGTACATCTCCAGCGGATTCGCGGTCTTCTCGCCGAACTTGAACGCGGCCGACGGCGACGTGGGGCCGATGAGGCACGTGGCCTTCTCGAACGCGGCGTCGAAGTCCTGCTTGAAAAGCGTGCGCACCTTCGACGCCTTCATGTAGTACGCGTCGTAGAAGCCCGAGCTGAGCGCGAACGTGCCGAGCATGATGCGGCGCTTGACCTCGTCGCCGAAGCCCTCCGCGCGGCTTTGCGAGTACATCTCGATCATGCCCACGTCTTCGCTCGTGCGGTGGCCGTAGTGCACGCCATCGTAGCGCGCCAAGTTCGAGCTGGCCTCGGCCGTGGCCACGATGTAGTACGCCGCGACCGCGGCGGACGACAGCCTGTCGCCTTGCACGTCGATGCGGCTCTGCGGCAGCGACACCTCGACGATCTCCGCTCCGAGCTTTTCATACACCTTGATCGCGGCCTCGATGGCCGCGGCGACTTCGGCGTTCAGGCCTTCGCCAAAGAACTCCTTGGGCACGCCAATGCGCAGGCCTTCGGGCGGCGTCTCGATCTGCCCGCGGTAGGGGGGCGCGGGCTCGCGCGTGCAGGTGCTGTCGCGATCGTCGGGCGTCGCGATCACGTCCATGAGCAGCGCGGCGTCCGCCACGTCGCGCGCGAACGGGCCAATCTGGTCGAGCGACGAGGCGAACGCGACGAGGCCGTAGCGCGAGACGCGGCTGTACGTGGGCTTCAGGCCCACCACGCCGCACAGCGCCGCGGGCTGGCGGATCGACCCGCCGGTGTCGGAGCCGAGCGAAAGCAGCGCCATGCCCGATGCCAGTGCCGCGGCTGAGCCGCCGCTGGAGCCGCCGGGCACGCGCTCCAAGTCCCAGGGGTTGTGCGTGGGCGCGACCCCGGAGTTCTCCGTGGACGAACCCATCGCGAATTCGTCGAGGTTGGTCTTGCCCATGATGACCGCGTCTTCGGCCATGAGCCGCTCGACCACGTGCGCGTTGTACGGGGGCTCGAAGTTGGCGAGGATCTTCGACGCGCAGGTCGTGCGCGTGCCGACCATACACATGTTGTCCTTGACCGCCACGGGCACGCCGGCCAGCTTGCCCACCGGCTCGCCGGCCGCGAGC
Organism: Planctomycetota bacterium; assembly: GCA_024278415.1. The sequence continues at coordinate 15,230 of JAJRTI010000940.1, forward strand.
TTTTTGTCGACTTCGTCGGCTTTGGCGAGCGCGGCCTCCGGGAGGAGTTGGAGGTAGGCCTTGACCCTGGGTTCGATGGCGTCGATGCGTGCGAGCACGGCCTCCGTCAGTTCGCGGGCGGACACTTCCTTGCGGCGCAATTTGTCGAGCGCGTCGTGCGCGGCGAGTTCATGGAGTGGCACGTCGGTTCTCCGGGCGTGGGATGCGCGGCCCCTATTCGATGACCTGTGGAACACGATACTGGCCGCGGGCCTGTTCGGGGCTGTTCGCCAGCGCCTGCTCGCGCGGCAGCGATGGGCGCAATTCGTCGGCCCGGAACACGTTGGCCAGACCCGACGGATTCGTCAGCGGCTCCACGTCGTCCGTGTCCAACTCGTTGAGCTTGTCGAAGTAGGTGACAATGTCTGAAATCTGCTCGACGAGCCGGTTGAGTTCCTCGGGCGTCATGTTGAGCCGGGACAGGCCGGCCACGTATTCGACTTGCTTTCGGTCGATGTGCATGGTAAGCGCTCGCGAAGCGGTGGGGCGGAAGGCCTTCGCCTTCCGTGTCGTTGCTGGACCATGGTTCGGAATGCGATCCCGAGGCTTCGGGATCCGCTCCATCTCGATGGCGTAACATTTCAGCCAAGTGCTACAGCCATGCGCAGAAAACGTGGCTGAGCCTTTGGCCGGTCCGGGCGGGTTCGGCCTCTGGGAAGCCCAACGGGCTTCCGTAAACCAGCCCAGGGTTCGCGAGCGAAGCTCGCAACC
>JAJRTI010000094.1 GCA_024278415.1 Planctomycetota bacterium
AATCGTGTTCACGAGACAAGGAGGAAACATGGCACGAAGGCCTATCAATGACTGGGATCGCAACGAAGTGATGGCGCTCTTTCGGCAGGCTGCTCTGGGAAAGGGCGTTATGAGTCGTGATGCGCTACTGAAAGAGGTGTCTTGCTTCTGCCTTCGGGCGATCACTGCTCCATCCCGAACTCGTTCCTCCGCTCTTGTGGAACGACCGCATCAAGGGCGCTGATATAGCCGCGCAGATCGTGTTCCAAGTTAGCCATGAGTTGTTCCTCAATGCCTGCAAGCATGGGATCCGTGTCAAAGGACCAATCCTTGCGCTTGGCCTCGATGGCCTTGAGACCTTCTTCTGCTCTTAGGAGCGCCTCTGCGGCTCCGATCTGAACCAGACAACGGGCCGCTCTGTCGCCAAGAGGGCCGTCCAACTGCATGTCTTCCCAGTGCGCTACAGCTTCATCCCATTCACCACACCGGGCGTTCAGATCTGCAAGTACGCAGTGGAACACGTTCGCCTCTGCCTCAGACATGTCTTGAAGGTCAAATCCCTCCACTTGTTCACCAAGCGACTTGGCCTCATCGAGCCGACCGCACGCTAAAAGCGTCTCGATGGTGAAGAATGCGTCCTCTACGCTCTGGGGTTCTTCGGCCAGGTAGCTCTGTGCCTTTTCGAGATCGTCGGCCGTAAAGCTAAGCCGCAGCATGTCCAGTCTCGCCGCCTCTTGGTCGTTTTGGGGAAGTCTCTCGTAAGCCGTGTCGATGGCTTTAAGCCAGCTCTGAACATTGTCGCTTCCTATGAGGATGGCTTCAACGCAGGCATGAAAAACCTCTGCGCATATCCGTTCGTCTTGGAGCATGCTCCGAGCCTTCACCAGAGCCTGGTCATGCATGGCAAGCTCAATGGCGCCAGAGAGTTCGCCGAGTTCCCTTCTGAGTTCATCGTTCATCATGTCCTCGTTTCTTGGGTGGCGGAAGGATTTGGCCAACGGGAGCAACCACCATCTAACCACATCTGTCTGACAATTCCTTCCGCCAGAGACACACAAGCGAGAACATTCCGGCTTGCCCTGGCGCCATCGCACGAGCAGAGCCGGACCCTATCGTTCAAGGAGGTTAGGCGAAGATACGGACGCAGCAGGCGCATTGACAAGAATGGTCAATCGTTCATAGCGGATAACCGCCGCGCGGTCCGCCATCAACCATCAGCCATTCCCCTTCTCCTGCTCCAGCTTCTCCAGCGCCTCTTTGATCGCCTTCTGCACGTCCTCGTTCTCCTCCGCGGCAAGAGCCTTTTCGAGCATGGGCTTGGCCTCCGGCCACTTCAGCGCGGCCGCGGTCTTGGCCGCGTGGGAGCGCACCTTGGCGTGGTCGGCCAGCTCCGCGTCGGTCGCTTCCTCGTCCACGGGCTTGCTCGACAGCGCGCTCGCAATCGCCTTCAAGATGGCCGGCTTGTACTCGCCCACGTCTTCCATGCGGCCCGCGATCGAGAGGATCGCGTCCAGAGCGGACAGCCTGAGTTGCGCGTCACGGATGGGGTCGGCGATCGCGGCGCACAGCGGCTCGACCGACGTCTCATTGCCGACCGCGGTGAGCACTTCCGCGACCCGATACACGTTCGCCTCGGCAAGCTGCGCGGTCACGCGCGTGACCTTGCGCGATTCGAGCGGGTCGCGCATGAAGTTCACGAGCAGGCCCACGTGCTTGCCCGTTTTGACTCCTTCGAGCCGGTCGAGGTAGGCACGCACGGCCGCGTCGTGAGCGGAGGTCAACTGGCCCACGCTTCGGATCACGACCACCACCGTGTCGTTTACCACCAAGTCCGCCGAGACCTTGCCCACGGCCTTGCCTTCGAACATTACGTCCTCGGCCGGGGCGCGGGCGACCTTCCACTCCTTTAGGCCTTCCGGCTTCAGCGCGGCCAGCTTGGCTGCGAACGCGCGCTTGTAGATCGGCTCCGCCAGGCCCGCGCCCAGTTCACGCTGGAGACGATACGCTTAGTCGGTGATGACATTGATCGTCTCCGTGGTCACGTTCGACGCGCCGTCGCCTTCCTGCGCCGAGCGGCGCAGCGCTCCGTTCAGGCTGTGCAATGTCGACGCGGCGGTCTTCTTGTTCTGGGCGAGCTGCCGCAACGCCCACTTGGCGATGGACCGGACTTGCTCGTCGTCGTCCTCCAGCATGGCGATCAGCGGACGCACCGCGCGGCGGTCGCCGTTTTTGCCCAACCAGAGCGCCGCGGTCACGGTGATATCGGCAAGTTCGTCTTCGCTGACGAGCGCGGTAATCAGCGCGCCCATGGCCACCTCGCCGCCGATGCGGCCGAGCGCGTTCACCGCGGCCCAGCGCACGTTCTTGTTGTCCGCGAGCGCCTGGTCGGTGAGTTGGTCTACGACCGTGCCGCCCACGTCGCCGAGGGCTTCCGTGGCGAGGAGGCGCACCTGGTTGCTCTTGACGCGCTCGTCTCGCTCGTAGGTCTTCTGCTTTTCCGCGAGTTCTTCTTCGGACAGCCCCTCCAGGTCCTCGACGTACCCGCTCTTGGTCAGGTTCAGCAGCCGGGTCACGGCATCCATGTCTCCCGTCTTGGCGAGTGCGCGGGCTGCGTAGACGGCGACGAGCGCGTTTTTGTCGGCCATGGCCTGGCGCAACGCGTCCCGGTTCTGCGGCCGGCGGATGTCGCGCACGGGCCGGTCGCCGATGGCCTTGCAGATGGCGGCGCGCATCTCTGCGTTCTCGCCGGGGCTCTTGAGCGTGGCAAGCAGGCGGTCGATGTGCTTGGGCTTGGTGATGCCGAGCAGGGCCAGCGCCTTAGCGGACTCGACGCGCACCTCCTCCCACTTTTCATCCTTGCACAGCAACAGGAACCCGCCGCGCTTTTTCTGGCCCACTTGCTGGGACAGCTTGGCCTAGAGTTGGTTCACAATCTCCTTCACGCCCTTGTCGAGCAGCGTGCCCGGTTTGGCCTTCTTGCGATATCGGTCGATGGTCGCGGCCGCTCGGTATTGGAGAGCTTTGAGCGCATCCCGCACTTGGGCCCGCACCGCGGGATCCTCGATTTCGGCATACATCATCATGAGGGGGTCGGCCACGCGCTCGTCGTCGTATGAGCCAAGCGCTTTGGCGATGTCCTTCAAGTAGGCCAGGTCGTCCTTGGGCCCCACGCTGCGCCGGTCGTCGGAGAGTGCAACCTTGATGAGCGACTCGACGGCTGCGTTGCGCGCTTGGGTCAGGAGAATGTCCTCCTTGCGGTCGCGTTCGCCGATGAGCCCGAGGATGCGCACGACGGACTTCTTGATCGCGCTGTCTGGCCGCGCCAGCTCTTTCGTGAGCGGCTCGACCGCGCTGAGCCCGGCCTTCACGAGCGCGTCTTGCGCCTCCTGGCGCTCTTTCTGCGTGCCGGTGCGGAGCACGTCGATCTGGTCCTCGACGTCGACGACTTTGGCGCACCCCGCCAGCAGGCCCGAGAGAGCCAGCAGCGGGAGCCACCGTCGGATGGCGATGTTTGCATGTTGCATCATTTCAAGGTTGCCTCATTGTTCGCGGCAGAGGGATCGTTCGTCGGTTTCAGCGCAACGGCCGCGGGCGGAGCGATACTCGCTCGGCAGGGCAGCGCGCCCATGCCCAGAAACGCGGCGATGTCGCGCGCCTGTTGCTTGAAGACAATGCCTTGGATCCAGACGCGGCCGCCAGTGATGGGTTTCTCCACGAGTGGCGCGGTGCGGATCTCGCCGTCCATGACCACCGCCAGATGCTTGCCCTGGCTGCGCTGCGTCAACTCGGCGAAGCGCTTCGCGTCGTCGGGGAGCATCTGCACCTCGATAATCGGGTCGCGGCGCAACGTGCGGGTGGTGAACTTCACCGACTCGAAGCGCTCGATGGCCATGGCCGGCGTCTTGCTCACCAGGCGCGGCGTGTGCTTCTTCTCGATACGGCCGATGTGCTGCGTGCTGTAGAGCCACTGCACTTCGTCCAGCACTTCGGCGCCATCGGGCACGGGTTGCCCGGCCTTGGGCTGGTAATCGTAATCGAGCACGAGCCGCAGTTCGACCGCGGACCGGGCGAGGAGCGTCTTGATCAGGGGGTCGAGGTTCACGTGCGAGAGCAGGCGCATCTCCAACTTGTCCGGGCCCAGGACGGCCACGGAGTATTTTGCGACCGAATGGCGATCGCGCAGATACGCGATGCGTTCGCGAAGGATCGCCGCGCCCTGTTCGGCCGCGCCGGCGGGCAGCGGGCGATCCCCCACGGACGAGAGCTGCACCGGCACGACCCGCTCGACTTGCCGCATCCGCACCACCATGCGCATGCCAAGGGAGCCCAGCACTGTGGCGACGAGGCTGCCGATGAACAAGAACTTGAGCAGCTTGAGCATGCTCATGGCTTGGCCTCCTCGCCGGCGGACTCCTCGCCCAGCAGGCCGAGCTTGGTCAGGTCCGCCCGGAACTGCAGGTTCGCGGCCTTCAGTTCCTCCAGGCCGCTGCGTGCGTCGCCGAGCGCGCTGTGCAGCGCCCGGCGCACGCGGAGCACGTCGGGGTCTTCGTCGGGGTCGCTGCCAGACTTGTCGTTTTCGGCGACCAAGTTCGCGCCGATCGCGGCGAGGCACAGGCCCGCTTCCGCTCGGCCGGTGCGCAACTGGCTCTCGAGCAGCTTCGTGTGGTCGTCCTTGGACAACTCCGCGGTCTCGACCGCCATGATCTGGTTGATCTCGCGGCGAGTCACCAGTTCCTCGATCGGCGGAATCGCGGCTCGGCCGATGTACACGAGCGCGCGGCGCACCGGGGTGCGCACCTCAGCAAACTCGTTGGACAGCAGCCGCACCAGATCGCCGGCGAGCATCTCCTCGTCACGCTGCTTCCAGATCAACGCGATCGCGCGCAAGTTGTTCACCTCTTCGCCCTGGGTGCGCCGGCCGAACTTGCCCCCTGCGAGGTCGACGACCTTTTTCGTGAACAACTCGGCCGCCTTCGCCACGTGGTCGCGAGAGCGTCGATACCGGCTCTGGAGGTGAAGGCACTTGAGGGCCATGAACTCCCGCTGCGCCGACGTGATTGTTGCGAGCGGCTTGGTCTCGCCGTCCACAATCTCCGCGAGGATTTCGGGCAGCTTGGCGACTTGGCTCCAGGTTTGGGCTTGGGCGTTCAGGTAGGCCGCTTGCCCGGCGGTGAGCGGTGCGCCGGCGGCCAGGGCTGCGCGCAGGGCGGACGCTTGCGCGAGCGACGCCCTCGCGCTCTGGCAGACCTCCTCGACGACTGAGGGCGACTCGGCCAACTCGGCCGGCAGCCACTCGGTGTCGCCCCATAGGAAGTCTTGGAGTTTTGTGAGCGCCGTATCCTCGGAAGCGCCTTCGAGCCCATTGCGCGGCTCCCAGCCGGCCACGCAGAATAGCGCGGCTTGCCGGGTCACGCCGGTGAGCTTCGCCTTGCCGGCCCGAAGCGCTTCGAGCGCGGCGCACAGCGACTCGATCTGCTCGCCGCGCAGGGCCTCGGCCTCGCGCCATGCTTTGAGAGCCGCGGCCGGCGCGGCGAACGAATTGCCGGCCGCGGCCGCGGCGAACGGATCCAGCAGCTCGCGCTGCCACGGTTCGAGGATGCCGTCACGCTCGACCTGGCTCACATAGCGCTCGAGTTGCTCCATGCTGGTGGGTTCGAAGCGCAGGGTGGAGGACATGACCCCGCGCTTCTGGTGCCACTTGGCCTCGCGGCTTTGGAGGTGCTTGAGCGTGTTGCCAAGGATCTTCTGGTCGTTGCCGCCGACGATGAACGACGACTGGGGGCCATTCTTGGCGACCTTGTCCGCCAGGATCTGCGCGGCCTCCTCCTCCACGCCGGCCAGGCCCCGGACCTTGGCCGCGGCCAGGGTGAGGCCGCGCCACGTGCGGAAGGTCTGCGGCAGCGGCTCATCCTCCTGGGTTCGCGCCAAGAGCGCGCGCAATTCGGCGGCGAGCGCCTTGTCCTCCTCGCTGGCTTCGTCATCCGCCAGCACCGCGGCCGCACCCCGGTCGAGCCGTTGGCGCTGGTTGGCGCTGAAGTCGACCTCGCGCTGGAGGCACAGCCCCCGCAATCGTTTCACCAAGTCATCGACTCGCTTGCGGAACACCGGCTGTTCGATCACCGGCTTCTTCAGTTGGACAACCAGGTCGGGGATATACCGCACGTGGGGCCACATGAACGTGGCATCGAGCAGCCGGCCCGCCGCATCCCCGGCCGCGTGCTCCTGCCGCCGGGCGAGCAATTGGCTCAGGCCGCGGCAGAGCCGCATGTTGGCGTAGCGATGCTCCTCTTGGTTCAGCTCCTGCACCAAGTACAGCAGTGAGATGTATGGATCGCCGCGGTCGAGCAGGAGCTGGGTCTCCTCCTGGATCTTTTGAGGCGCCGCGTCGGGATCGCGATAAACCTCCAACACCTCGCCAATCAGGCGCTGCCGCTTCATGCCGCGCACCATGTACCAGCCGCCAATGGGCAGCCACACCGCGGACACGGCCACGACGATGCGGATAAAGATGCCGATGTGGAGGAAGCGTTTCACGGCAGAGGTTAGAGGTCAGAAGTCACTGGTCACTGGTCACTGGTCACTGGTCACTGGTCACTGGTCACTGGTCACTGGTCACTGGTCATTGGTCATTGGTCATTGGTCATTGGTCATTGGTCATTGGTCATTGGTCATTGGTCATTGGTCATTGGTCATTGGTCATTGGCCGCTGGTCAGTATGGCAATTGCGAAACCGCGGTTGCGATGAGTTTGATGGCGATGCAGACCATGCTCACGAGGCCAATGCCGCAGCCGTAGCCGGCCGCGAGAATGGGGGTGTACTTGCGCCAGTTCTCCGGGCCAAACTTTTTGGCGAAGTAGTAGCGCCCGACCAGCGCGGCGGTCAGCTCGGGGATCGCGTCGAAGGGGCTCCCAGCCAGGCCGCGAATCGTGCCATACACGAGCAGCGTGGGCCAACCGATGGACGCGAGCACCGCGTACGCGACGACGCCGTACGTGAGCCCCATGAACATGAACTTCGGTTTCATCGCCTCCAGGAAGAAGGCGTTGCCGGAGGTGGTTGCGGTCATCCAGAAGCAGCGGTTCACCGCCTGCAACGGCCAGAACCGCATGGCGTACGGGTACGCGGCGGACGGTATCTCGCCCATGCGCCAGATGAACGACCAGAAGAAGATCGAGCAGAAAATAGCGAGCGGGATGTAGAAGAACTGGGCCTTGAAGATGCTCGTGAACTTCGTGCCGGTGAGTTCGAGTTGGCGGAATCCCTGGGCGCTGCCGCCCACGTCGTGCAACGGCATGGGCGCGTACCACACGTCGACGCCTTTGTAGCCGGTGAGGATGAAGCAAGTTTCCTTCACGTAGGGAAAGCCCACGCCGTGCCCGGTGAGCCCGACCATGCGCGCGGAGATGTAGGAGATGAAGGGCGTGTACACGTACCCGAAGACGAGCATGATCCAGATGGGGAATTTCGGCACGAGATAGTGCGCGAGCGCGATGACCCAGCTTGTTTGCACGACATAGACGAGCAGCGCGACCCAGATGGGAATGTCGCCCCGGCCCTTGGGCGGGTCGAGGATGCTGCGCTTCGAGCCCTCGCCCTTCTCCGCGGCCTCGCGTCTGGCCTTGACCACCGCCTTGGTCGCGGCATAGATGCCGATGAACGCGACGGCGAACGCGGTGCCCACGCCGAAGCTCATCCAGAAGTCCAGCCGATTGGCCATCATGGTTTCGATCACGTCCATGCCGGGCTGCCAGCGCTGGAGCACGCCCGCGTGATACAGGATGGGGTTGAGGATCAACTGGCCTAGCACTCCGGCGACGAACGACCCGACAATCATCCAGAACGGCAGCACCATGCCCGCGAAGACCTGCCCCAGGCTCGTGCTGCACGCGATGGGCACGGCCGGGAGCACGTCCCGGAAGTTGCGCGTCCAGTCCACGAACGGGATGGGGATGATGTAGAGCGGCTTGCCAAATACGACGTCGCTGAGCGTGGGCACGCCCACGTAGACCGCGCCGAACGCGATGCCGATGGTGGCGGCGATGCTGAAGCAGCGCCAGCGCCAGGTCTCCTTCTCGGCTTCTGCAAGCGCGGTCACACCGCGAGCGGCGATCGGCGCGAGGGGGAACGGGAGGCGCTCCACGTCGGACGTGACGCGGAAGAGCGCGTACCCCAGCGAGTAGAAAGTGAGCCGGCCCCACACCAGGCCCACGGCCATGATCGCGATGTGCGGCCACCAGTCCCGGTGCAGCAGGTCGCGCAGCTTGTACGCCTCGGAATCCGGCGGCGGCGCGACCCAGATGGGGATGCGCTGTGCAATGTCGAACGACCGAGCGGCCTCGGACTGCACGAGGTACTGCATGTGCACGAAGCCGCCGAACAATCCGCCAGCCGACATGCCAAGCACCCCGCTGGCCACGGAGAAGATGAGGATCATCTCCTGCTTCGTCGGGTAGCGGCGGCAGCGCTTCGCGATCTCGATGATCAGGATGAGCGTGACCCAGTCGGCGACCGCGCCCAGGCCTTGCCCCAGCATGAGGCTGATGTACATGGCCCCCGGCACGATGAAGAAGCCCACGAAGAGTCCGCCCAGCACGGCCATCCAGCCGAAGCCGTCCTTGAACTCCTTCGGGACGTCATCGTCCTCACGTAGCGCTCGATATTCTTCTTCGGCTCCGCTCATGTGATCCGGGGGTTAGGCGTTATCGACAACATGTTGTCGATGTCGTGTCCGACTCTTACTCTTAGCCTTACTCCTCCTCCGTGTCGTGCGATTAAGGAGGAAAGAGTAAGACTAAGAGTAGGACTAAGAGTAAGAGAAGGAGGACAGCGGGGACAGTCCCCTTGGCTAGGCCGTCGCGGCCTGTGCGAGGCGCTCCTCGCCTTTCGCCGCCAGCTCCTTCTTGTGCTCGGAGGGCACTAGGCGCCACACGAGCAACTGTTTGCGAACCGCCCGCAGGAAGCCGGCGTTCATGCGCTGCCACATGTCTTGCTCGCCGCTCTCGCGGTGGATGTGGAATCGCATGATGTGCAGGCGTTCGTCCGTGGGCGATGGGATGGTGTCGATGCGCACGCTCTGGCTGATGCCGGCGTCCAAGGGCGAGACCCACACGAGGGCTTCGAGCTTGTACGCACGATCGCCATCTGCCGGCTGGCCGGAGAGCCGCGTGTCTGCGGAGATGAACCGGCCAATCGAATCCTCGTCGTGCGCTTCGAAGTACTCCACGAGGAACATGTTCACCGCGAGCGCCTCTGCGGAACTCACCGTGAACGGGAAGTCGAAGTCCCAGTTGTCCCCCACAGCCTTGGGCAAGCGCATCTTGCGCGTTTCGTCGGGCACGGACAACTGGCCGGCTTTGCGCGCCGGGTAGATCGTGGACAGCAGCACGATGGACACGACGATCATGGTCGTCCACACCGCGGCGGTGGACGAGTAGTTCAGGTTCAAGCCCGTCATGATGCCGTGCATCGTGACGACCTTCGCGACGATTTGGCCCAGGAGGTAGCCCACAATCGCTCCGACCACCGCAAACACCGACGACTCCGCGAAGAAGAGCGCGCCAATGTGCCCCGGCGCGAGGCCGACGGACGCGTAGATGAAGATCTCGCGAATCCGCTCGTACACGCTGCCCAGCATGGTGTTGAACACGATCAGCGCGGCGATGGCCATGGGCACGAGCAGCGCGCCCAGTCCTTTCACCGACAGCGCTCCGCGGGAACTGTAGAGATACGTCTCGCCCGCAACGCCCGCGAAGATGAGCAGGTTGATTTGCTCGACGTAGCGCTCCAGCACCCCCTTGATCTGCTCTTCCGTGCCTTCCATGCGGACCGCGACCGAGCGTATCGTCGCGCCAATGCGCAGTGCGAAGTCGTTGGGCACAAGCAAGCACCAATCGGGCGGCATGTGGATGTAGAGGTCGGGCTTGAGTTCTTCCGCGAGCGACGCGGCGTCGCCCCCCTCCTTCGTCAGGTCAACCTGCGTGTCTTCGTCTTCCTCCTTACGCTGCTGCATTTGGATGTAGTCGACGGGTGTGATGGGCTCCTCGTCGAGGTCTTGGAGGCTGTAGAGGCCGCCGGTCTTGATCGCCGCGCCCGCGCGGAAACGGTTGTCTATTTCTTCCACGGTGATGTGTGGCGGCGGGACGTCGGCAGTGGGATCGTTGACCTTCACCACCCGCGCCGTCTGCCAGCGCGCGCCCTCGACGATGCGAATCCAACTGCCCTCGACAACGCCTTGGTCCGCCACGTCGGACACAAGCGGCACGACCACGTTCTCCCCCGGCTTCAGGTTCTCCTTGGTCTTCGTGACAGTGTGGCCCTCCGTGTCGATGATGCCAATGACGGCCAGGTCGTTGCCCAGGACGCGAACCGTGTCGCCGACCTTCGCGTCCAAATCCGCGGCCATGGTCTGCGGCAGGATGCAGACGAAGGGGTAGTTCGCCATGCTCTTGTCGAACCACACCTTCTTCTCGCCCTGGATCATGTCGGCAATGGACCAGATATTGTTTTCGACCGGGTCGAGGCCGATAAGCCCGCGTGCGACGTACGTCTTGTCCGGGTTGCGCACGTTTTGCACGTCCAGGTGCAGGTATTCACTGCCGCTGGTGGAGCTGTACCAAGAGCGCAGCGCCACGACGCCGCCTTCCTCCTGGAAATGATTCCGTATGCTGTAGTAGGCATGCTCCTCAAACGGCGCCCAATTCTCCCGGCGCAGGAGGATGCCCTGGTACGGCGGCCGCCGCTCCATGGGCACTTCGTTGTAGCGCGTGGCGCTATCGAAGGACGTGAGCGAGAGGAGGCTGAAGGTGAGCAGCACGAGGGTGACGCAGGTGAGCGTGGTGCGCACCTTGCGCTTGCGCATGTTCGAGATGCCGAGCATGAACGCGGCCACGGCCGCGCTCGCCCGGGCCACGTCCGCGCCGTGGATCGTCGCGGCCTGCCGCAGCGTGGCCATCTGGCTGTTGAACTTGTTCAGGATCAGCACGACCACGATGAGGCCGAGCGAGAACATGAAGAAGCCAATGAGGATGATGATCGGCGTGGGCGAGATCTTGAACGCTGGGTGTACGTATCGCAGGATCATGTACACGAGGATGAAGATCGCGCCGATGGCCACCAGCCGCTTGCGAATGTCGGCCAAGCCCAGCAGCAGGCGCTCGGCGAAGATCACAAAGGGCAGCAGGATGGCGAAGTAGAAGATGACGCCCTTGACCACGTCGTTCTCGGTCGCGCGCACGGCCGGGTAGGCTTTGGCTTCGAGCGCCCACGCGGCGCGGGCGGACTTGAAGAACGTGTCGTAGTCCTCCTCCCACAGCGCTTGGTCCGCGCGCTCGATCATCTGCCGCGACTTGCGGTGGAGCTGCTCGACGCGCTTGTTCGTCACCCCGGTGGCCGCAAGCTGCTTGATCCGCGCATCGTCGAGGCGCCACATGTCCTTGGCGACCTTGAAGGAGGTGTGGAAGATGCTGAACTCCTTGCGCGTGCCGCCCGCGGACGGGTCGAAACCCCGGCCCAGCGGGTTGTCCTTGCCCCGCCACTCGATCGTCTCGAAGCTCCGCTGCACGCGCTCGTCCAGGCCCTCGAAGGTCGCCGCGGTCATCAGGCGCCGGCCGGCCTTGTCCGCGACCTCGACCACCTCCTGCTCCATCAGGTTCACGCGCTTGGGTTTGAATTCCTTGGCCGACTTGTGGCCGTATGCCGCGGGCCGGCTCTGCATGGACTCCAACATCTCTCGGGTCGCCAACTCGGGCCCGCGGTCGGTCTGCACCTCCAACAACTGGCTCGTTTCGAGCACGGGCCGGCGCATGAGCACCGCGCGGCGCTCCTGGAGGCTGAGCGAGTCGAAGGTCTCGGCGGACATGATCTGCACGCGGCCCGTATCGAGCACGACTTCATACAGCTCCATCGCGTTCAGCAGCGTCAGGCGCCGGCCCATGAGCCCCCCGGACATGGTCAGCTTGATGGGGATGCCCTTCTCGGTGTAGATGACCGCGCAGGGCTCCGAGTACGATCCGCCCGTCTTGCCCAGGAAGTAGGCGAAGTTCCGCGGTGCGGAATCCCGGCCGGCCTCCATCACGTTGATGCTCGACAGGCTCGTGTAGTTGAGTTGGTCGAGCAGGTCGTAAATCGTGGTGGACACGCAGGGGAACATGGACAGCCGCGCGTCGGTGCGCCGGTCGAGCCAGTTGCCGGGCCGATTCACGCGCAGGCCGCGGAGGCTCACCCCCCCCACGCCCACCGTGCGTTTCATCTGCGGCGCGTATTCGACCGACCCGTCTTCTCGGTTCAAGAGGAACCCGTTCGCGCTCACGGGCCGGCCCGGCGGCTGCGACAGCCCCTGCACCTCGAACAGCGCGTTGCTGTCGCTCTTGACGTACACCGTCCCCCGCACTCCAAGGAGCGACTTGCTGGGGCTGAACTGCACCGCGACCAGCGCGTCCGGGATCGCGGTCGCGGGCAGATAGGCGATGAGGTTGTCCTGCTGCGTCTTGCAGAAGGAGTCGCCCCACAGATCCTCCAAGTTTGCGGTCATGGGCATGGCCGGGTCGTTGCAGATGCCCGGCGCGTCTCGGTTCACGCCCATGAAGATCGCGATGAGCGTCTTGATCTGGTTCGTGAGGTTGCCCAGGTTCACCTGCCGGTCATCGTGGGGGTCGAACCGATCCATGGGCGTATCGACCACGTTGCGCGCGTCGTTGGTCGTCACAAACGCCACGCCGGGCAGGCCGCACAGGGTCACCACTTCGTTGTTGAGCGCGATGGGCGCCGGCAGGAGCGAGCGCCACTGCTTGCCCTTGCGCGGCACCACGCCGCTCAGCACCTCCGTGCGCGTCTCCTCGCCGATGGCCTGCGCCGCGTAGTCCGCGTAGGCCATGACCTTGTCGCCGATGAACCGAAACTCGCGCTGGAGCTTGATGTCGCCGTTGCCGTACTGGTCGTAGAAGTGGCCCTTGTAGAAGATGCCCAGTTGGTTCTGCCGGCTCGACAGATCGAGCGAGATGTAGAGGTGGCTCACGTCCTCCTCGCCGACTTGCTTCGCGGCGAGCCGGCTGCGCCGGGCCTTGACGATGGGCTGCATGTACGCGCGCATGCCAGCCAAGCTCTGGTGGTGGCCGGCGCTGGCGATGAACGTGACCGTGCGCCGCGGCAGGCTCTTGGTGAGCGCTTTAGCCAACTCGATGAGCGCGGTGATGCCGCACGCGGACTCCGCGCCGGGGGCCAACGCCGGCACCACGGACATGGAGTCGTAGTACGCCTCGATGAAGACGGTCTCTTGCTTCAGCTCCGGATCCACGCCGTGGATCGTGCCCACGATGTTCCGCGCGTCGCACTCCTCCCACACCATGTCGGCTTCGAGCCGCACCGGGGGCAACGCCTCGCTCGCCGAGCGGTCGAGCTTGCCCAGGCGGGCCCGCACGTCTGCAACGCTGGCCCTGGCCGGGAGGTCGGGGAACAGTTTCCGGCCAAGCGCGACGAACTCCCGCTTCCCGATCCAGAAGCGCGGCATGTTGAGCGGCAGGAGGAGGAACTTCTCCTCCGCATCGCTGCGGAACGCGTAGTCCGGCTCGATGAAGATGACCGCGCTCGCACCCAGCATGGCCGCGTTGAGCCAGCGGGTCGAGCAGTCGAAGTCCATGAGCACAATGTTGCCTTCGACCGCCTGCTTACGGAACGCGGCCAGGTAGCCCGACCGGCCGTATACGAGTTTGCCCTTGAGGCCCCCCTCGGGCAGCTTGGGCGTGCGCACGAGGTTCGGCCACACACAATGGAGCGTGATCGACGCCGCGCTCCCCCCTTCGCCCACGGTCAGGTAGGCGGCCTTCTCCACGGGCACCACCACCTTGAACTCGCCCTCCGCGCTCGTGCCCACGTCCTCTAGGCCGATCTCGCGGAACCGCTGCTCGATGTAGTCCGCCGCGGCCACGCATCCGGGGTAGCCGGTGACGCGGCTACCCATGTTCGTGAGCCGCTCCAGCGTCTCGGCCGGGTTGATCCCTGCAAAGACGCGCTCCAGTTCCGCGGTGTAGCGGTTCTGGGCGCTGGCGCGGGGCGCGAGGCAGGCCAGACCGATCGCCGCCAGCAGGGCGACCACCGGCCACGGACAGCCGGACACCTCCCGGCTCGCGCCGGATCGAGGCGCAGGCAAGCCCACGTGCGTCAGGATGTGCTTAGGCGATACCATAATGGGAGGAAACTACTCCGGCATGATTCGCACGGCCGCGCCGGTCTTGCCGGCGATGAGGCCCACGATGATCCAGAACGCGCCCATGCACAGATCGCCCAACACGCCGCCCATGAAGAAACCGCGCATGCGCTTGTAAGCGCCGCCGCCGCCGTACTTGAGGATGCACGCCTTGATCATCCAGCCCAGCATGATGCTGAACCAGAAGTGTTCCATCGCAAAGCTGTTCGCCATGAGCAGCCCAAGGGGGTGCAGCGGCCACCAGTAGTAGCGCCCGGCCATGCCGAAGAGGAACGCCATGAGCGACGCGCCCCACGCCATGTAGCCCACGTTCGTCCAGATCGTGCCTTGCGGGTTGCGCAGCATGTTCGCGACCGGCCCCATCTTGAACGGGAACACCGTGCGCATGCCGAACCCGTTGCCGGCCAAGTTGAGGCCGCCGTACTTGTAGGTGAGTGCGAGAGACGCGTAACCCGACAGCAGCACCGTCACCACGATGCTCAGAACCATCGCGTAGAACAGAGACTTGCGCCGCACGTTCGGCCCGTCGGTGATCTTCATCGAGTTCATGATGCTGGGCATCATGGTCTCGCGCGCATCGTGAATGAAGATGATGTTCTGGATCGTCAGCAGAGCGACGGTGCCCGTGCCCACCGCGCCGGGGCCGAGCGTGGTGGTCATGATGTCGTACGGGGTGAAGTTCTGGTAGATGAACAGCAGCCCGCCTTGGGCGATGAGCCGCGTGAGGCACAGGAGAATCATGAGCATCAGCAGCGTGGCGATGAAGCTCATGAAGAAGTTCATGCCGATGATCGTGCACCACACCGTCATGCCCAGCACGGCGCCCGCGAGCCCGAACACCGCGGTGCGGTAGCTGAAGCACTCGGACGAATCGTCCACGTTCGGGTCGCCATGCCAGGCCTTGCGCCACACGTCGGCCAGGTGCCGACGCCCGCGCCAGAGCAGCAGTGCGGCGAACACCAGAAACGCACCCGCCTGCTGGTGGATCGCGAACTTGCCCCAATACCCGCCCGCGTTCCACGTGCGGCCCAGCAGATTGCCGGTGATAAACTCGCCCTGGAGGAACAGGAAGAAGAACCAGAAGCTGAACGACACCTCCAGCGTCAGCAGGTAGCAAAAGCCGATGACGGCCGGGTAGAACCGCAGCGCGATGCGGCCCACCGCATTCCACGGCGGATCGTGGAAGAGCTGCTGGACCGGGATCGTCATGGGGATCGTCGGCACCCAGTTGTGGTAGCTGTGCAGGCCGTTGAGGCCGTGGATCACCACGGGGATCGCAAAGCCGATCCAGAGGAGTCGGTCACGGAAGAACGCATTGACCAGCCGGCCGGGCTCAGGCTGCCGGGCCATGTCGAGGGGCACGATGGTGAGCGGGAAGTTGAGCCGCTCCTGATCCACCCACTGCTTGCGCAGAATCACGCAGAGGCAGAACATGCTCCAGTAGAGCAGCCCCACGAACACACTCCAGATGAGCATGGGCACGCGCCACGCGCTCCAGGGGATGCTCATGCCCTCAGGCAAGCCCTCGAAGAAGTACTTGATTACCTTGCTATTGGGATCGGTGCTCGGCACCAGCCACTTGGGGATGTGCTGGAGGAACAGCGCCTCCCACTGGTTCTCCTGCGTGGCGTAATAGTAAGGCCCCACTTGGAGCGAAAACCAGTAGCGCATGAGCCCCGACGACGGAATGCCCGATGCCACGATCATCATGCACCAGATGACGATCAGCTCCCCAGGCGACAGCTCTCGCCCCGGCGCAAGCCAGCGCAACAGCACGTTGACCCCCAATATCAACACCACGAAGATGAAGACCGCACCGAGCGGGAAGTGGTTGCCCGTGATGAACGTGCCGTTGAGGTAGTAATCGTTGTAAGGAATTGCGAACGCAAAGAGCGCCATGATGGCGACGCCAATCACGACGGAGCGCACCGTGACCGGGCTGTGTGTGCGTTCCGTGTTGAGATCGTGGCCTTCGGGCATGTGCTCGGGTGCGCTCCGGATACTCCTACAATGACGTCCCGCCCGCTTCGGCATTCGCCTTCACAGAATCTGCGAGCAAAGGCGCGGCATTGTAGGGGAGGGTGCGAATCAAGTCAAGGAGCGCAGGCCGGCAGCAATACTGTTCGGCACGTGCTATACGATCGGCAGGCGATGACGGTTGGAGCGCGATTCTTCTATCGTGGCTGGTTGTCGGTTGTGGGTTTTCGGTGTTCGAGCAGCGCCATTCTCGTCGAAAACCGAAAACCCACAACCGATAACCAATCCATTGACTCAGTGACCTCACGGAAGTCGTGGCGGCCACGGGGAGGCAGATACTGTGCCGAACACTATTGGCCGGCAGCCCCGTATTGCGCCCCGGCGGGAGGGCGCCGCCATCGGTTTTGATCTCTCAGACCTGGCGGAGATGCGCGTTACGGACAATGAGTTCGCTGACGTTTCAGTGAAGGAGGGGGATCTGGTTGTCTGCGAGGGGGGCGAACCGGGCAGGTGCGCTGTATGGCAAGACAGCCGCATGTCTACTGCAATCCAGAAGGCCCTACATCGAGTCCGACCCTGGGGTAGCATTTCCCCCTGGTATCTGGCCTTCCACCTAGGGGCTGACGCGAACTCAGGCAGGCTGGCCGCCGCGTTTACGGGCTCAACCATCAGGCACTTCACCGGCCAATCGCTGAAACGCCATGCAGTTGCACTCCCGCCACTGGCGGAGCAAGACAGCATTGTCAGCGAGGTCCAACGACTGCTCTCCTTGGGGGAGTTCGCCGACCAGCAGACGGAAGGCGCCCTCCTGCGCAGTGAACGCCTCCGCCAGTCCATCCTCAAACGCGCGTTCGAGGGCAAGCTCGTGCCGCAGGATCCGAACGACGAGCCAGCGAGCAAGCTGCTGGAGCGGATCAAGGCGGAGAGGGAAGCCGCCGAGGCGAAGCCGAAGAAGACCAAACGCCGCAAGACTAAATCTTCATCCCGGTAGATCGCGCGGCTTTGTCCCTACCCCGAAGGGGTTCCACAACAATGCCGTCGCCACCATGCAATCGTCCGCGTTTGTGGAACGCCTTCAGCGTTCCCCGACGCGACGCACGCGGACCCCGGGTTGCGGCGCGGAACGCCGCAACCCGGGGCTCTGGGGTGCAACCCCTTCGGGGTAAGCAGACGAGACGCGCATCCCGGCAACAAACCGCCCCCGCCCGACACCAACGAACCCCGAAGGGGTTCCACTCCAAAGCCCAGGGTAAGCGTAGCGCCACCCTGGGGAAACCGCGCCCCCACCCCACACGAACCCCAACGGGGTTCCACAGGCGATTGTGGAACGCTTTCAGCGTTCCCCTATCCGACGCACACGCGCCCCAGGGTTGCGACGTGAAACGCCGCAACCCTGGGCTTTGGGGTCGAACCCCTTCGGGGTTCGGGGCGGATCGTTTCGCGTCAATCCCACACATACCGCTCATCGATCTCAACACCGTACTTCCGGCAGAGGCGTCGGAACTCGTCCTGAAACGATTCTTGCCGGTGATGTTCCTCCTGGTTCCTTATGTAGCCCTGCAAGCCCTCGACATGAGACGGGCTGACCGAAAACGCGCCGTACCCGCTCTGCCAATGGAATGCCGAGAGGTCCGGTCCTTCGCGCTTGACCCATTTCGAAGAGTCCCGCTTGAGTTCCCGCACCAACTCCGATATGGCCATCGTTTTCGATAGGCGACAGAGAATGTGAATGTGGTCCTCCACACCGCCGACGATGAGGGACGGCGAGTCGAGGTTCCTGCATGCACCAGCAAAGTACCCGTGAGCGCGGTCGCGGAAGCCCTTCTCACCGAGGAACGGCCTGCGGTCTTTGGTGCTGAAGACAAGGTGAAGGTAGACTTGGGCCGGCGGCTGAGGCATGGTGAGCGCTCCTTCTGTCAAACATCTTCGGGGTTCGGGTCGATTCGTTCGGCCTAACCGTCTCCGTGTAAGAAGAAACGCCCCGCGAGGCGGGGCGTCAGGCCTACGAGCGACATCGCCGAGGGGAGCAGCTTGCTCTTGCCGGAGGAATGATACAATACGACCAGCAGAAAGCCAGTTGCGTCCGCACGGAGAACCGATGAGCAACGACACGCAACAAATCGTCAACAAGGCCTGGAACTTCGCGCACGTGCTGCGCGACGACGGGCTGTCATACATGGCGTACACGGAGCAGATCACGTTCCTGCTGTTCCTCAAGATGGCCCACGAGCAAACGCAGCCGCCATACAACCGCAAGCCCATCGTGCCGGCGAAGCTGGGCTGGCAGAGCCTGCTGACCCGGGATGGCGACGAACTGGAGGTGCACTATCGGCACGTGCTCGAAGAGCTGGGCAAGAAGCCGGGCATGCTGGGCGAGATCTTCAAGAAGGCCCGACAGGAGATCCAGAACCCCGCGACACTGAAACGGCTCATCGTGGATCTCATCGACGCGGAGCAGTGGTCGTCGATG
>JAJRTI010000941.1 GCA_024278415.1 Planctomycetota bacterium
CTTGTTCCCAGGGTAGCGGCCTGCGGCCGCAACCCTGGGCTATCATACGGGACCCCCTTGGGGTCCGGGAGGCCGCACGAGAGCGACCTTGCAAGAGTTTGGAGATGTGGGTAAAGAGCAGGGTAAGAGCCCCACAGATGACAAACCCGTCTCGCCGATGCCTTGTTCCCCCTCCTATCCGTGGGCCATGCGAACATCCGTGGGACACTTCCGACTTCCCGCGGCCTGCGGCCCAACGGTCTTACGTGTGGGTAATTGCCAGGCGTGGGGGAGAGCGGGCCTTCACTTCGTTGGCAGGCGCGCGCCTCAGCATCTGCCGAAACCCGGCTTGTGGGCCACGGACGTGGCTTGACCGGATGACACGTGAAGCTGCTTCCGGTATGATGCGCGCGGCAACTGTGTGCACGTGTGCCCGATCATGGACGACCGACGCGGCGGCCCACCGCCATCAACACCAGAGCGCCTAATCCGGCCATCTCGTTCTGTTGCGACGGCCCCAAAGGCGCGACTCGTAACCTGCCCATGCCCACCATCGCCCTCATCAGCATTCAGCGCCCCATCTTCCGCGGGGACAAGGAAGCCGCGCTCAAGCGCAGCATCGACGAGCTTCAGCCCTTGTGCGAGGAGCTGGGCGTGGACCTCGCGGTCTACAGCCACGGCGTCCCGGACGGCGCCACCGCGGTCAAAGCCGCGGCATGGCTCGACGCGCTCGAACCGAGCCTCGCGCTCGTGCAAATGACCACCTTCGCGACCGGCGAGATGCTCGATCCCATCATCGACGCGTGCCGGCGCATCGGCATCTGGGCCATCCCCGAGACTTGGCAAGAGGGCCCGCTGCCGCTGAACTCGCTCTGCGGAGCGAACATGTACATGAACGTGCTCGGCCGCTCGTCCTACGCGACCGGCGAGCCGTGCAAGTGGTTCTACGGGTTCCCCAGCGACCCGCTCTTCGCCGGCCGCTTCCGCACGACGGCGACGGCCCTTCGGGCCATGGCCGCGCTCAAGGGAGCCACGATTGGCCTCATCGGCGGCATTGCGCCGGCGTTCTATGGCTTGGAGTGCGACCTCGCCGCGGTGGCTGAGCGCTTCGGGTGCACGTTCGACGAAGTGGAACTCGACGAGTTCTTTGCACGCGCGCGCGAGGTCTCGGAGGCCGACATCGTGCCGTTTGCGAGCCAGATGGCCGACGACGCGGCCGCGTGCGAGGCCACGCCGGAGCAGATCGCCAAGACCGGGCGCATCGAGGCCACGCTCCGGTCGTTCATCGACGATCGTGGGTACGCCGCGCTCGGGCTGCGGTGCTGGCCGGAGATCCCCGACACGCTCGGGTCCATGCCCTGCGCCGCGGTGGGCCGCATCATGGAGCAACTCGCGCCGATCGCATGCGAAGGCGACCCGCTGGGCGCGGTGTGCCTGCTCGCCCTGGAGGCGATGGCCGGCGAGAAGCCCATGATGATGGACCTATCCGACTGGGACCGCGACGACGACACCGTGCTCATGTGGCACTGCGGCAACACGCCGAAGCATTGGGCCGATGACCGCGGGGACACGCTCACCCCTCACTTCAACCGGCCCGAGATGGGCACCGTGCGGCAGCTTGTGTTCCGAGAGACCCCGGCCACGGTCTTCCGCCTCGTCGACGACGGCGCGGCCGCGTTTTCGTTCACCGGCAGGTTCTGCAAGCCAGACAAGCCGAGCTTCGATGGCGCTCGGGGGTGGATGACGGACTTCGAGTGGGGCGGCCAGAAGCTCGACTCGCTCACGTTCATGAACACGCTGTTCGAGCACCACCTCCCCCACCACTTCCCCATGGCGCCGGGCGACCTGAGCGCGGCGTGCCAAGAGTTCGCCGCGTGGTGCGGCATTGAGATGCTGGGGCCAGTACCCTATTCCGACGCGCTGGGGGGCTGACGCGAGCGGTTATCGGTTGTCGAGCCCAACTACCGATTTCCATCTCCACTTCGTCCCGCAGGGACGAGCGAGAATAGCCCAGCGCTTTAGCGCTGGGTCACCGAACAGAAAGGCGGCTAGTGCCGTAGGGACGGCTGAACTGCCAGGCGAAGCCGAGACTCAGCCGTCCCTACGGGACTACGCGAAGACCTGTCGGCGAACCGCTCCCCAGCACTGAAGTGCTGGGCTATTCTCAAACGTGCCTACGGCACGAGGATGTGGCCGGCGCAACCCGTACCGGACTTGCCGACCGCTTGCCGCTTGGGTGTCAAAGCATCAGTTGCGCCCATTTTGGTTGTCGGTGTTCGGCTGCGCTTGGCGACAATCGAAAACCGAAAGCCGCCGCCAGGTTACGCCGGCTTCGCCACGGGCAAGGCTTGCCCATCGATCGTCTCCATACTCACGCGTATCGCGAAGGGGGCCGCGCCGAGTTCGAGGCAATGCGCCAAGTCGCCGGGGTGGAACTGCGGCTGCTTGGGGTCGGCGAACTTCTGCGCCTCCGGCGTGGCCACGATGATGGCGCGGATCGCGTCGAACGGCAACTCGACACCCTCCAGCCGGCGCCGAATGTAGAGCGCGCACAGTTCATCCTCCTCCGTGCGCACGCCGCCTTCCC
>JAJRTI010000942.1 GCA_024278415.1 Planctomycetota bacterium
AGCCCTGCTCGAAGGCGGCCGGCCGCCGGTCGACGCGTACAAGACGCTCATCGAGCCGGTGCGGCAGGCCATCGCGACGAAGACGATCTGCGTCGTGCCGCACGGCGTGCTGCACTACCTGCCGTTCGCCGCGCTGCACGATGGGCAGCGGTTCCTCGTGCAGGACTTGGCCGTGTTCCGCGCACCGAGCGCGACCGTGCTGAAGCTGGCATACGCGAAAGGCGCGGCCGGAGGGAACGGGCGCCTGCTCGCGTTCGGCAACCCGGATCTGGGCGACCCCAAAGCGGACCTGAAGTTCGCCGGCGAAGAGGTCGAACGCATCGCCGCGGCGCGGGCCAACGTGCGCAAGTTCATGCGCCGCGACGCGTCGGAGACGCGCTTCAAGGCGGAAGCGCCGGGGAGCTACAGCATGGTGCACCTCGCCTGCCACGGAGCGTTCGACTCCAAGGCCCCCCTCGACTCCGCGCTGATGTTGGCCAAGGACGGGCAAAACGACGGCCGTCTGACCGCGATCGAGTTGTTCAACCTGCGCCTCGGCGCGCGGCTCGTCACGCTCAGCGCCTGCCAGACCGGCCTCGCGGAGATCACGCCCGGGGATGACGTGGTGGGGCTGACCCGCGGGTTCCTGTTCGCCGGGGCTAGCACGATTGTTGCGTCGCTCTGGAGCGTGGATGACCGCGCGACCGCGCTGCTCATGGAGCGCTTCTACCAGAACCTGAAGATGCACCCCAAGGTCGAGGCCCTGCGCCAAGCCCAGCTTGCGACGATGGGACAGTTCCCCAGCCCGAAGTACTGGGCCGCATTCACGCTGACCGGCGACCACCGCTGAGGGTTTCCCGAGGTTGCGCTACGCTTAACCCTGGGCTTTGGGGTATAACGCCTACGGCGTAGCGACATGAGGCGCCGGACCCCGGGCAGGGGATGCATCCACCGAGGGTCGCGGCAGATAGAATTGGCAGGTATTGCCCAACCTGCGCGCCAGATTGGATAAACGAACTTGCGGGACGCGACACTAGCGAGGTGAGACCTCTCTTTGCACTCGGCTGAAATGTCACTCGTTTCGCAAGTCGGACGCTTCTCACTGCCTGCGACGTCGCATGGCGCGTCCACAAGATTTGTGGCCTGGTTGCGCAGTTCCCACATGATGCGATGCGGCTGCGAGAGGCCTGGTCAGCGTCCCAGGCTCACCCGCGCGGCTTGCTCGAACTGCTCGATCTCGTCAGCTAAATCGGCCGGACGCTCACCCAACGTCGCGGGGCCTTGACGCATGAACACGGACTGGACCGCGAAGAAGCGCCCCGAAAGGGCGACCATGCCGTCGAGGATGCCTTTGGTCGTGGCGTCCGTCTTGGGGAATTCCCTCGGCCGCAGGACCACGGTCTCGTTGAGCCACTGGTCCACGCGGCCCAACAGCCGCCGGCTTTTTTCGATCGCAGCATGAGTCCTGGCGAACGGCACGTTCGACTGCTTCGCGTCCTCCAGGATGGAGCGCGCCGCGTGCAGCGCGATGAGCGCGTCGCGTGCAGAGCCGGCCGCGAACTGGGCGTGCGCCTTCGATAGCGCGGTGCGGCATCGGTCGATGTTCACGCCCATGCGCTTGGCGGCTCGGAGTTCCAACTCGAGTAGGCTGCGTTCGAGGCCGAATCGCCTGCGCAGCACTTCGGCCTCCACGGCCTTGACCTTCGCCGCCGGGCCGGCGGCGTACACACGGCCCTCGCCTGGTCCAAGTGGCGCGTAGAACGAGCCGCCTTGGACTGGCGTTGGGCGGAGAGCGAACAGATCCATCACTTGCAGTTCTGTGTCGGCGGGATGAAGCGTCACGCGGCAACTGGTGCGGTAGCGAAGTGCGTTGCTGAACGCGGTGACGTAGCGGACTCCGCGCTTGGCGTCGAGCCACACCCGTGCGTCGGCGCAGGGCCGCTTGCGCCCGATGTTGCTCACGATCGTTCCGCGGGTGCGTACGGTCGCCGCGCCATCGGGTGCGGGTGTTGCCTCAGCCAGCAGCGGCCCGACCGACCGCACGAAGGGGCCGAGCCGGCGCATCTCGTCCCAGATCGGCGATGGGTTGCCGTACGGATCCACGAGCGTGCCGCGGAACGCCACCTTGCGACGCCAGCCCGGAGGCATGCCATACACGAACGGCAGGAAGCCGGTGACGCCCTCCGCTAAGCACGAGAAGATCTGCACGCGGAACTCCTCGACCGTTGCCGCCCGCCACGAGCCAGTCGCGCCAAACGTCTGCGGCAATACCCAGATGCGCCGCGCTCCAAGCTGTGAGGCAAAACGTACGCCGTCCGCCAAAGCCCAACAACCCTCATCGCGGGACGGCTGCGGCCGTATGGTGTACAGATCGATGCCGACGATGGGCAACACGGGCGCGTACTCGGCAATAGCCTCGACCGAGTTGCACAGAGAGATGGCCGGGTGGTTTGAGTCGAATGATTCGAGTTTGCGCTTGCCCCAGTAGAAGTCCTCCGCGCCCGCCACGCCAGGCTCGTCCACGAGCAAGTAGGCGAGGAGAGCGGGATGATCGCCGAACTCGGCCGCCAGCCGCTTCATGTCGGCCGTGCACTGGGCGCGCGACTGGGCGTGGCGGTAGTGCTGGGTCACGTACGTGGAGGGCCCCAGCCGCACGCCGTACTCCGCGCACTTGTCCAGACGGGCGCGCAGCGCGTCGAAGGCCTCGTCCGGCGCGCCGGTGAAGAGCATGCCGCCGCCGCCCATGATGAAGTCGCAGTAGTGCCGGCGCAGGTCGAGGAGCATCCAATCCGCGTAGCGCTCGACCAACTCGCGCTGCTGCGTCCGCTGTTGCGCGAGCGGCTTGCTTCGGTCGAACGCATACCACGCCGGCCCGGGTGTCATCAGCCCTCCGTACACTCCCCAAATGAACTGGTTCTCAACGTCCGGGTAGGCCCGAAACGGGGTCTCCTTCCGCCGCCGTTCGTGAGCCCTCCGAGCCCGGTCCGCCCACTCGCGCACCACGTCCGTGCCGACCTCGCGCAGCGTGATGTCGTCCACCCAGACAAGCAGAGGCAACGGCCCGCCTGAGCTGAAAGCCTTCAGGATGATCGCCTCGAGGCGAAGGGGGGTGGTGTTGTATCCGCGGGCCTTGAGTTGTCCGGGCAGCCACGATGTCAGCTCCTGCTCGACCTCGATCCATCCTTTCGTGGGTTCCGCCAGGACCGCGGGCAGCAGCGTTTCCATGGTCACCGTCCCGTACGGCGAGGGCGATGACGTGCGGACCGCAATGCGCGCCGGGTTGCGTCCAGACGCTTGACCGACCCAGACACTCAGCTTGAGCAGGTACCCGCGGTCAGGACGCAGCGGGATGCTCAGCCCGTCGACTGCGAAGCCGCCGATCCCTCCCAGCCGTCCCCATTCCACGCGAGGCCGGTCTTTGGTGCGAGGCGAAAGATACGCACCGAAGCCTTTCACGTGGCTCACCTCGACTTTGGCGCAATGCCGGCCCGTGTACGCCTTCTCATCGACTACTCCTCGCGCGACGACAGTGTTCTTGCCGGTGGCGTAGCTGACCGTCAGCGGCACATCCAGCCGCGACTCGTAGTCCTCCTTCAGCAGCAGCGCTCCGTCTCCCGCCGCATACGCGTGACAGGCCACCACCGAGCACACGAGCAGAGCGTTCCACAGGTTTGGCATGGTATTGGTCCATCTGCACTATCGGGAATGCTGGCAAACGATTGGGCGCCGGGGTGCGCAGAATATGCCAGACCGCGAGGGCCGGCGCAAGGGCCAGCCCAGAGCGGCTTTTGGCCACAATCCGCCCGCCGTACGGCGGATCGGCGCACATGCTGCCAAAGCAGTAGAGAAATCCCACGGATGGCGGAGCCGACCCACGGATGCAGAAGGTGAGAGGGCCACATTCCGTTGCTGCACCGTAGCCTTCCGCAGCGGGCGGAAACACAGATAGACGCAGATCCGCAGATGGGGGCTGCACGCTTGATCTGTGGGTATCTGCGCCGATCTGTGTTTTCCGCTGCGCCTCGCCGTGGCGCTCTGCTCGCGCCACGTGGCCAACCCGCTGTCCAATCGCGCAGCCCAAGCCGAACGCGGCCGCGTTTGCGTTTCTCAGGAGTCAGGCCCCTATTCCGCCACGATCTCGAGCAGCCGGTCGATGTCCGCAGGGTTGTTGTAGCAGTGAGGCGAGACGCGGATCATGCCGTTGCGCAGGGACGCGATGACCCCGGCGTCGCGTAGCCGGGGGTGCAGGTCTTGGGGGTCGCCAGGCGGGTAGAACGTGACGATCCCGCTCTTCTCGGCTGGGGCTCGCGAACTGAAGATGCGGCAGCCCGCGGCCTGAAGCCCCTCGCAAAGGTAGTCGGTCATGCTGAGGATACGGCCCTCGACGCGGTCGATGCCCACCTCCAGCAGCATGTGGATCGACGCTCCCAATCCGTGGATGCCCAGCGTGTTCAGCGACCCGCATTCGAACCGCGACGCGTCGTCCTTGAGCGTGAAGTTGTAGTCCATGTAGTTCGACCGGTCCACCACGGCCATCCAGCCGGCCTCCGACACGTCGAGTTGGTCCAGCGCGTTCGCGTCGCAGAAGAAAATGCCCGCGCCTTCTGGGGACAGCAGCCACTTGTGCCCATCCGCGCTCAGGAAGTCGACCTTCGCCTCCTTCACGTCGAGGTAGAGCGCACCCAAGCCTTGGATCGCGTCGAGACAGAACAGCACTCCCCTCTCCTTGCACAGTTCTCCGATGCGCCACACGTCGTTGCGGAACCCGCTGAGGAATTCCACGAAGCTGACCGACACGAGCTTGGTGCGCGAGTCGATCGCCTCCTCGATGGACTCGACCGCGATGCGCGCGTCGGCCTCCTTGACTCGCCGCACCTCCAGGCCTCGGCGCTCCAGGTTGAGCCAGGGGTAGACGTTGGCCGGGAACTCGACGTTCGTGATGACCACGTTGTCGCCCGGCTCCCAGCGCAGGCCGTTGGCCACGTGGCAGATGCCCTCGGTGGTGTTCTTGACGAACGCGACCTCCTCCCGCTTCGCGCCAATGAGCGTGGCCGCCATGCCGCGCACGCGCTCGACTTGTTGCTGCCACTTGGGCTCGTCCACGTCGCCCCGGGCGTTTGCGGCTTCGAGGAATACGCGCATCGCCACCACCGCGCGCGTGGGAATAGGCGCCACTGCGGCGTGGTTCATGAATGCGTATCGGTCAGTGACGGGGAACTCGTGGCGCAAGTCTTGCCAGTCCATACGGCCTCCAGATAGCGAACCGGGTCGAACAAGGCTCCCCCCCTGCGAGCAGACGTTAGCGCAGAGGGGGGGCGCGTGTCAAGCGGCACGCGCGATGCTATCGCCGTACGCCTCAGCCTCTGCTCGCAATCGCGGGCCAAGCCATGGGGGAAGGGGCCTCACGTCTCGACACGACCCAAGCGATTCGCTACGCTGTGGCCGCTTTGCTCCGCCCATGCACCTGCCCACAGGAGGACGCCCCATGAACCCTGCTTCCGCGCTCAGCAACCTGGCTAAGCTCGGCCGCGGCGTGCGCTCCCGGCGCTGGTCGTCGTACGACACCACCGGCGGCAACCGCGACAACTGGCCCATCAAGGCCGGCGAGACCGTCACCTTGGGAGAGATGGCCGGCCCCGGCGCGGTCCGGCATATCTGGATGACCACCGGCGAGAACGACAACAACTTGCGCCGGCTGATCCTGCGCATGTATTGGGACGGCGAGGAGACGCCGTCCGTCCTGTGCCCCATCGGCGACTTCTTCGGCCTCGGCCACGCGAAGGCCGCGTATTGGCAGTCGCTGCCGATCCAGACGTTCTACCTCGGCATGAACTGCTGGTTCGCCATGCCGTACGCCGAAGGCGCACGCATCACGGTCACGAACGACAGCGACGCGGACAGCATCCTCTACTTTTACATCGACTACCAGGAACTCGACGAAGCGCCAGCCGATACCGGCCGCTTCCACGCGAACTGGCGCCGCGAGTTGGTCGTGAAAAAGCCGGAAGCGGAAGGCCCCAACGCGAGCGGCAGCACGCAGCGCCTCAACACGACCGGCAAGGACAACTACCTCGTCCTCGACGCGGAGGGCAAGGGCCATTACGTGGGCTGCTGCCTGCACCTGGACACGAACGAGGTGGGCTGGTGGGGCGAGGGCGACGACATGTTTTTCGTCGACGGCGAGAAGTGGCCGCCCAACATACACGGCACCGGCACGGAGGATTATTTCAGCGGCGCGTGGAACTACAACAAGCTCCAGCAGCCCTTTTGCACGCCGTACTACGGCTATTCGTTCAAGGGCAACGCAGACTACACCGGCAAGCACTCGCAGTACCGCTTCCACGTGGAAGACCCGGTCTATTTCGAGAAGTCGCTGCGGTTTAGCATCGAGCACGGCCACGCCAACGACCGGCAGGGCGACTGGAACAGCACTGCGTATTGGTACCAGATCGGCCGCACGAAGCCGTTGCCGGAGATCCCGCCGTTCGAGGACCGCTTGCCTTACTCCCACGGCGGGCTCGAACGCTGGCCGGGCAAGGACCGGAAGGGATTGCCGGTGTGAGAAGATGGTTGATGGGCAATGGTTGATG
Source organism: Planctomycetota bacterium (assembly GCA_024278415.1). Next base: position 6,570 of record JAJRTI010000942.1, read on the forward strand.
GTTGGTGCTGGGAGCGCCCACATTCCGCCGCTTCGCGCGGAGCCCGCTTGTAGCACGCACGTCAGTGCGTTTCGTTCTGTAGTTTCCCGCAGTACCAGCCAGAGACGCTCTTGCGAGCGCGCTACGAGCGCCGGCCGCGCGGCATGTCGCGATAGACACTCATTAAGGAGAGGCATCCCCATGAAACTCGACTCCCATCCCGAACGCCTCCACCATGCCTGGTTCGGCGACGACGGCCGCGTGAACATCCGCTACTGGAACCACCGTATCAAGGGCGTAGACGGCTTTGTCGTCGACCCCACCAAGTGGGGCGGCGACGGCCTGCGCGTGTGCAACAAGGACAAGGCCGCGCCGGGCTACGTGCTCTACAGCCCCGACCACTCGCGCAAGTTCCTCCTCCTCGACGTGGACGCGAACATCGTGCACGAGTGGCCCGCGTGGACCAGCCACTTCGGCTACCTGTTGCCCAACGGCCATCTGCTCCTCGACACCGAGTTCTCGCCGGACCGCGAAGTCGGCATCGTCGAACTCGATTGGGACGGCAACGAGGTGGGGTTCTGTCCTTGCCAAGTGCATCACGATTTCCAGCGCTTGCCCAACGGCAACACGATGATCCTCTGCCAGCGCGAAATCGAGAAGCCGGAGATCGGCGAAGGCACGCTGCTCAGTTCGTACCTCCACGAGGTCACGCCCGACCGCGAGGTCGTGTGGGAGTGGTACAGCGAGGACCACATCGAAGAGCTGATCCGGCTGGCCGGCACGAAGTTCCCCACGTCGAATCCGGACTGGACGCACTCCAACACGGTGCACGTGACCCAGGACACGCCCGCGGCCCGGGATCCGCGCTTCAAGCCGGGCAACGTCATGGTCAGCCACCGCGAGCTTGACGCGGCCGTCGTGATCGAGCGCGAGACCGGGCAGATCGTGTGGGCGTGGGGGCCCGGGACGATGTCGCGCCAACACGCGACGATCCTGCTCGACAACGGGCATATGCTGACGTTCGACAACGGCACGCACCGGGGCCACTCGGCCATTTGGGAGGTCGAGCCCATCAGCGGGAAGATCGTGTGGTCGTACGTCGGCGACCCGCCGGAGTCGTTCTTCGCCCGCGCGCTCTCGAACGCGCAACGCCTGCCCAACGGCAACACGTTCATCTGCTCCGGCTCCAAGCCCGACCACGGCCGGCTTTTCGAGGTCACTCCGGACGGGGAGATTGTGTGGGACTTCCAGAACTGCTACGAAGAGTACGCGGAGGGCGAACAGATTGTCTACCGCGCGTACAAGTATCCACCGGAGATGATCGAGCCGTTTCTGAAGGGGTAGCGCCGGGAACGCGACGCGGAGGCCGTCCGCGGATCCGCCGTACGGCGGACGGATCACTGCGCCCGACGCGGCTCCCGACAAGAGCGGCGCCAAGCCGCCGCGCCAGAAAAGCGCCGTCAGGCCGGCGCACTCCAGATTTGCAGTTTTTTCGCGCGTTTTTGCTTGCAAGCCGCGGCAGGATAGGATTATCATCATGCCGTGCTGGAGGCGGCGTGCCTCTGTCGAAGCTCCTTTCACCGTAGATGAGGAGGATTGCAATGAGGATGGCCCGGACATTGTGTTGTGCGCTAGTGGCCTTGTTCGTGGCGCAGGCGGCCATGGCGCAGGAAGATTTGAAGGCGCTGAACGCGGAGAAGAAGAAACTGACGCGGTCGATGCAGAAGATCCGTGTGAAGCTGCGCAGGAGTAACAAGGACATTGCCGCGCTCTACGACCAGATGGCCGAACTCCGCAAGAAGATCGACGAGGCCTACATGGCCGCGTCCGAAGACTTCAAGGCTCAATTCGAGCAGCGAGCCGCGATCGAGGCCAAGATTCAGGCTCTGAAACCGAAGAAGGGGAAAAGGCACGGCCGGAAGAAAAAGAAGAATGCTGGGGCTGAAGGGGAATAGCTCCCCGCCGGCTTCCATGTTAGACTCTCCCCGTGGCGGACCTGGCAGTGCCGGGTCCGCCGTGGCCGTTCTTGGGCGCGCATCGGGCGCGCCCGTGGATCGTGAGAGATCGCGTTGATCGCCTGCGCCGCCATGACCGCTGACCCGAAACGCCCGTCCCTGCTCTTGGCCCAGGGCGCCAGCCTGCTCGCGGCGCTGGTGTTTCTCGTGGCTATGTCGCTGCACGACCTGTGCAGCAACGACGTGTGGATCCACGTCGCGGCCGGGCGCCAGATCGTCGAGACTGGGCGCGTGCCGCGCACCGACCCCTTTGGCTACGGCGCGGGCCAGGGCCGGCCGTGGCTGGACCATGAGTGGCTTGCGCAGGTGGCCTTCTATGCGGCCCATCAGGCCGGCGGAGTGCGCGGGCTGCTCGTGCTCCAGGCCGGCCTCGTGGTGCTGGCCGCGCTGGCCGGGGTGGTGGCGGTCGCCCGGCGATCGGGGTTGGGTTGGGCCGCGGTCGTGCCGATTCCCCTGGGGCTCATGGCGTACACGCGGTTCATGGTGCGGCCGGAGCTGTTCGCGTTCCTATCCGCCGGGGGCATGCTGTTGTGTCTGTGCAGCTTCGAGCGCTGCCGCGGGCGCGGCTGTCGCGTCGCGTGGCTCGCCGCGCTCGCGTTGCTGCAATGGGTCTGGGCCAACGCGCATCCCTCGTTTCCGGTGGGCGTGGGCATGGCCGTCGCGTTTGCGTTTGGCGCGTGGTTCAAGCGCCCGGTCGCGCCCGTTCCCGGCCGGCCGTGGTGCGATGCCGCCTGGCTGGCCTTGGCCGCGGCCATTTGCGCGGCCGCGACGCTGCTCACCCCCCAAGGCCCTGCCCTGTGGCTCCATCCCTTCCGCCAAGTGGGCGCGTCTGCGTTCATGCAGGGCGTGGGCGAGTGGAAGGCGCTCTGGTCGGGCGACGTGGGCGGGGCTTGGCGAGTCACGTTCATGGCCGTCGTGGGTGTTGGCTTGCTCGCGTTCGTGGCCAACATGCAAGCGACCGACTGGCCGCAGGCGCTGGTCTTCGTAGGCGCGGCGCTGTTGCCGTGCGCCAGTGCTCGGCACGTGGGCATCGCCGCGTTTCTGCTCGCGCCCATCGTGGTCGGCCAAGTCGCCCGCGCGCAGGCCGAGTTCATGTGGCGCCCGAAGCCGCGCTTGGCCGTGGCCGCGTCGCTCGCGGCGGCCGCGCTGTCCGTTGCGCTCACCGTCTTCGCGGCACACAACGCGTTCTACGCGCCCCAGCGCTCGCCCCGGCGCTTCGGCTTCGGCATGGACGCGCTTCAGTACCCGGCCAAGGCCGTGGACTTCGTCGAGGGGGCCGGGCTGCGCGGGCCCATGTTCAACAACTACGACATCGGCGGATACCTCATGTGGCGGCTCGGCCCCAAGCGCCAGGTCTTCATCGACGGCCGCAACATGGTCTACGGAGAGGAGTGCTACGTGCGCTACCGCGAAGCGCTCCTCGATCTGGGCAAGTGGGAGCGGCTGCTGCAAGAGCACGGGATCGAGTGGGTGATCTTGCGGCACCTTTCGGTGGACATGGGCGGCCCGCTGCGGTGGCTCTGGCAGGACCGGCGTTGGGCCCTGTGCTACTACGACGAGGTCGCGGCCGTGTTCGTGCGCCGCGACGGCATCAACGCCGACGTCGTGCGGCTGCACGAGCAGCACCTTGAGGATCTCGCGCCGGAGGGCCGAGCGCGGCCCAGCTTGGACGCTCTGCTGTCCGGCGCGGCCGAGCCGGGCGCGGACCCGCGCGTGGACGCGGCATGGGCGGGGCTGTGCCGCAAGCTCGGCCTGTTTGGCCGGGCGGTGCGCCGCTTGGAGCAGGCAGTCGGCAACGGCTACGGAACGCCCACGGTGCTCAACGACCTTGGCGGCCTCTATTTCAAGCTGGGGCGCCGGGCCGAAGCGGAGCGGCTGCTGCGGCTGGCCTTGGAGAAGGATCCTGGCCTCGTGAGCGCCCAGAGAACGCTCGGCACGCTCTACGCGCTCACAGGCCGACATCGAGAGGCCATCGAGTACCTCCGCATGGCGCTCGGCCGCACGCCCAACGATCCCAGGCTGCACAACGACCTCGCCAACAGCTTCGTGCGGGCCGGCGACATGCCCAGCGCGATGAAGCACTACCGCCGCGCGCTCGAACTGAAGCCCGACTACCGGCTCCCCGCGTACAATTTGGCCAGCATCCTCATCAGCCAGCAGCGCTACGAAGAAGCTCGGGCCGTGTGCCGCGAACTACTGTCCCGCGACCCCAACGACGCGGCCGCGAAGTCGCTGCTGGGGCGAATTCCTAAGTGAAGGCTCCCCCCCAGGCTCAGCGGGCCAAGTCCATGAGCAGGCCTTCCATGAGCAACGTGACATTGGCGTTCATGTCGAGTTGTGCCATGGCTTCGAGCACGCGGTCCACCGCACGCTCGAAGCGCTGGGCCGGCCAGCGGCCGGCCTGCGGCTCCAGCGTGGCGATGCGGTCGACGTTGAAGACTTTGTCCTGCGCGCCCTGGGTTGCGAGCATGAGCAGGTCGCGGTAGTAGAGCAGCAGGAAGCCCAGCGCGACACGCAGTTGGCCACGCGTTTCTTCGAGGCTGGCGCCGGCTTGCTTCGTGTTGCCCACGACCTCGCCCGCGAAGTCGTGGGCGTTGTCCGGCGCGAGCCGGCCCGCCATGTCGAAGATCCAGTCGCGCAGTTCATGGGCCTCGCCTTGCGCGAGCGCGGTTGCGCGGCCGATGCTGCCGCCGGCGAACTGGGCCAGCGCGGCCGCGCGCTCCGCGTCCACATCGTGTTGCTCCACGAGCACCCGCGCAATTACGTCCGGGGTGATGGGCCGGAAGCGCATGCGCTGGCACCGGGAGATGATCGTGTCGAGCAGGCCTTCGAGCGTGGGAGCGATGAGGATCAGCAGGCTCTTGGGGGGGGGCTCTTCGAGTGTCTTGAGGAACGCGTTCGCGGCCTGTGCGGTCATCCTGTGCGCGTCGTCGACGACGAACGTCTTGTACCCGCCCTCGACCGGCTTGATGCTGATCGCGCTTTGGAGTGTGCGGATATCTTCGATCGCGACGAAGCGTTTGCCCTCTGGCGGCGCGGTGTAGTGGTAGTCGCCGTGGTTGCCGGCCTCGAAGCGCGCGCACGACTCGCAGGCGTCGCAGGCGTCGGGCTTGGGGTTGCGGCACAACACGGCCTTGGCCACCTCGCGCGCGAACGTGGCCTTGCCCACGCCGGCGGGGCCGACGAAGAGGTACGCGTGCGCGAGGCGCCCGCGGTTCAAGATGCCCCGAAACGCGCGCGCGGCGTGGTCCTGGCCCAGCACTCGGTCAAACGCCACGGCCTGTCCCCTTAGATTGCATCCTCTTCCTCGTCGTAATCCTCTTCTTCGTCTTCATCCGCCACGTAGTCCATGATGTCCGCGGTGTCGATCAGGCACAGCAAGTCGCCCACCTTCACAATCTCGTCCTCCTCGACGCGCAGTTCGAGGATCGTGCCTTCGGCTGGCGCGCGCACCTCGATCGAATCGTCATCGGTCACCATCTCCACCAGCAGGTCACCCTCCTCCACGGCTTCGCCCTCATCGACGAACCAGGAGGACACGGTGGCCTCTTCAATGGCCGTGTCTCGGGGATCGAACTCGACATCAATTACCATGACATGGACCCTCTGTCTGGAACTCAGTGGATGCTATCGCTGTGTGGGATCGCCACGCGCGCAGAGTTAAGCGCAAACGGGCGTCGGACGCAAGAAAAAATCGCGAGCCCGCGGCGGTCGGGGTGGCGCCTCGCCAGCGGCCTACCGAGGCCCGTAGTGCTGGAACACCTCCTCCGCGCAGTACGAGCTGCGCACAAAGGGCGCGGATGCGACCGCGCGGAAGCCCATGCGCCGGGCTTCGTCGCCGATTTCGGCGAACTCCTCCGGCGGCACATAGCGCACGACCGGCGCGTGATCCGGCGAGGGCGCAAGGTATTGGCCAATGGTCAAGATCTCGCACCCCACCTCAAGCAGGTCGCGCAGGCACTCGCGGACCTCGCCGCGCGTTTCGCCAAGCCCAAGCATGAGCCCGGACTTCGTGATGCCGTCCGGGGCCACTTGCTTCACGCGCTCCAGCACGCGGAGCGAGCGCCGGTAGTCGGCCTGTGGCCGGATTGACGGGCAGATCCGCTCGACGGTTTCGATGTTGTGGTTGTAGATGTCGGGCCGCGCATGTGCGACGGCCGCGATGGGCTCGTCGCAACCCTGGAAATCCGGCGTGAGCACCTCGACCAGGCACTTGCCGCGTTCGTGGATTGCGGCGATGGCCGCCACGAAGTGGCCGGCGCCGCCGTCGGGCAGGTCGTCGCGTGTGACCGAGGTGATGACCGCGTGCCGCAGCCCAAGCTTGGCGACGGCCTCCGCGACACGCTGGGGCTCTTCGGGGTCGAGCGCGGCCGGCTCGCCGGGCGTGACCGCGCAGAACGCGCAGTTGCGCGTGCACACGTCGCCCATGATCATAAACGTGGCCGTCTGCTTCTCGAAGCACTCCATGATGTTCGGGCAGTGCGCCTCTTGGCACACCGTCGTGAGTTGGAGTTCCTGGAGCAGGCCGCGCACGGCCTTGGCCGCGTCGGTGCGCGGGATGCGCTTCTTCAGCCAAGGCGGCAGGCGCCGGACGGGAGTCTGGGTTGAGTCGGACACGGCAGAGGTCAGAAGTCAGAGGTCAGCGCTTCGAGTGCCGCCGGCCGCGGCATCATGCCGAAGACGCTGGCGAACTCGCGGGCAAAGCGTTGCGCTACATCTTCGGTCGCCACGTCGCGGCCGAGCAGTTTGCTCATGGACGTGACCCCGCGGCCGTGTACGCCGCAGGGCACGATCATGTCGAAGTAGCTCAGGTCCGTGGCCACGTTGATCGCGATGCCATGGTAGGCGATCCATCGCCGGATGGCAACGCCGATGGCCGCGACCTTGTCCCGGCCCACCCAGACTCCAGTATTGATGTCGTCGCGATGGCCGTCAATGCCGTAGTGTGCGAGCGTGCGGATAATGGCCTCTTCGAGTTGGCGCAAGTAGCCGTGTACGTCGCGGCGTTCGAGGGGCACAACGGGGTACGCGACGGCCTGGCCCGGGCCGTGGAACGTCACGTCGCCCCCGCGGTTCACGTGCAGCACGCGCGCGCCGGCCGCTTCGAGTTGCTCTGGCGACGCGAGCACATTGGCGTCGCTGCCGCTGCGGCCGATGGTGAACGTGGGGCGGTGCTCCAGGAGCAGCAGGTAGCCCTCCTGCGGCGAGCCGTCTGCGGCCGCGCGCGCGGCGAGCCGCTCCACCAGCCTCAGTTGCAGCTCGAACGCGCGGTCGTACTCGATGAGCCCGAGTTGGCAGACGTGTAAGTCCATGGGCATGGGATCTCAAGCGCGGAGTGGGGAATCGTGGCGCCACCAGTGGGGAGCGAGGTTTACTCCATTTCAACTGCCGCAACAAGACCCTGCCGGTGCTGCGCCACGCCCACAGGGTCACAGCTTCTGAATGGCCACGAGCGTCTGATCGTCGTCAGGCGGCTCGCCCCTGACGAAGGCCTGCAAGCGGCCCACTAGGGCGTGCACCGCGGCCGATGCTCCGGAGCGAGCCGAGTCCTGCACGGCCTCGCGCATGCGATCCATCCCGAACTGCTCGCGGACCGGGTTGAAGCCCTCGGTGATGCCGTCCGTGTAGAGCAGGAGCAGGTCGCCTGAAGCGAGAGCCAACTCCCCGACCTCGAACGTTGCGTCGTCGATGATGCCCAGAGCGAAATTCCTCGAAGCAGAGGTGACCTCCCGCACCAGGCCCGTCTTTGCCGCGAAGTGCAGCGGCGGGTTATGCCCGGCAAGCACGTAGCGCACGCGGAGCCCGTCTGGGTCCACGATGCCCAGGAACGCCGTGACGAATTGCTCGTTCATGATGTTCTGGCAGAGGTAGCGGTTGGCGTACTCCATGAGCATGTCCGGCCGCGTGGGGTCGCCCGCGTACGTGTGCAGCGCGGCCTGCATCATCGCCATCACCACGGCCGCGGCCGGGCCGTGTCCGGACACGTCTGCAATGATGACGCCCCACGACCCATCGTCATGTTGGAAGAAGTCGTAGTAATCGCCCCCGGCGCGAAGCGCGGGCTCATAGTGTGTAGCCAGGGCGAACCCAGCGATGTCGGGCGTCTCGTGTGGAATGAGCCCTTGCTGGATCGTGCCGACGACGTGGAACTCCTGGTCCAGCTCCGCGTAGGCCTGCGCCAGTTCGGCCTTCTGCTCCATGATCGTGGCCATCGACTCGAACTCGGCGTAGCGGTCGCTGATCTGGCGGCTGAACGATTGGGTCTGCACGGCCATCATCATGCGGAGGCGGCGAAGCTGGCCCGCATCCAGTGAGCGCCTGTCCGTATGGCACATCAGCTCTTCCGCTTCGGCCACCGGGCAACCCAGCACGCGCGCCAGGGAGTCGGCGTAGTGGAAGTGGAAGATGTCGTGCACGGCCGCGACGACCGCCGCTTTCGGACAGGCTTTGCCCTGCTGGTGCAGCAAGATCGGGCACGCGTACAGGCAACCCATGCCGCCGATGCAGTCGGCCGTGGCCGGCGCGCCCTCCGCCATGGCCTTGTGCGCGGCCGCGTGCACGTCGGCGAGGCAGCTCCGGCGCTCCTTGGCCTCCACCTGGCTGAGCGCTTGGCAGATCGGCGCGCGCACGATCTGCAAGGGGCCGCCATCCACCAGCGGCCGGGGCTGTTCGGGGTCGTAGAGCAGGACGGAGCATTCCATCTGGCTCAGCTCTGCAACGGACTCGGCAAAGACCGCGACCGCATCCGTGTTCAGCAGCGCCGCCAACGGCACCCTGTCGGGGCTCAGCAACTGCTCGTCTTCGCCAAGCGCCTCTTCTGGGATGGTCTCCAAGGAGAGTACCATGTCTTCAATATCGCTCACGCTTGGCCCTCCTCGGTGTGGCGCGGCAGCAACGCGCCGATGTCGAACTGGGCGACGGCATCGAGATACTCGTCGATGTTGGCGTCGATGATCGACCCGTGCTGTGGGCAGATGCGCCTGGGTTCGAGTGATCGTATGCGGTCCAGCGCCGCGAGCCATGCCTGCTGGGAACCCACGTAGGGCTCCACGAAGCGCCTCATGGCCTCGACATAGTCGCCGTCCGCGAAGAGTGTCCAGTGGGTGGTCAACGCGGCGAACACGTCGCTGGCGAACACCGTGCGGGTCGCCGCCTCCCAGGCGATCATGGCTCCCGCGAAGTGCACGTAAGGCGTGTAGAAGAACTGAAGCTCCCGCCCGCCGAACACCATCACCTCGCCATCGCTCGGAGTGACGGGCTCTGACATGATGCCGTAGTAAGGAAGGAACAGAGCCGTCCGAGGGTGTGTCACCACTTGGATCGGATGCTCGATCAGAACCTCGAACCGAGGCACGCTCGCGCAGAGATCGGGGTCCTGGTGGAGCAGCACGATGGTCGATATCTGCTCGGGCCGTACAATCTCGCGGACCTTCTTCGCCACGACGTGGTAGTGGAGCAGGCTGCCAGGGTCGATCAGCACGGCCTCGGGGCCACACGTGATGAGGTACGGGTTGTTCGAAAACCCGGCGTTCCTGTCGGCGAACCCCACCCAATGGATGCCGTCGCCGATCTCATACGTTGCGTATGGGTCATGTTGCTGCGGACGAGGGTGATCCAACGGTCTCCTCCTGCCACGTGGGCGACCCTGCCGTGGCGGCGTGTGGCGGTCTCGTGTATTGTAACAGTTCTCGCGGCCTTTGTCGGTGGGAGGGCGCGGACGGCCTTCGCCTTCCGCCATCACCGCGCGGTTGTGCAAGCATCGGAATGCGAAGGCATTCCGCTCCAAATGCGAAGGCTTTCCGACACTACCGTCCGATCAACACGTACGGCTCCACTACGTTCATCAGGATGCGCACCAGCGCGCAGGCCGAGAGCCCCCCTGCCCAGGCCCACAGCCACGGGCTCACTCGCTCCCTCTGATCCCGGTAGCTCAAGATCAGTGGGATGAAGATCCCCGCGTTGACGCGCATCACGTTCGAGAACGTGATCCAAATGTCCTTAGCCTCAACGAGCACGAACAGCGCTTGAAGCCCCAACATCAGGTCGAACAGGCCCCCCCGTCTGCGCGCGCCCTTCCAGCAGGCCAGCAGGAACATGGCCACGAAGATCGCCATCGCGGGCAGAATGAGCAGCTTCCGCAGGAACTTGATGCCTCCGCCAGCCGCGCCCTGTGACAAGATCTCGCTGGCCGCTTGCCACAGACCAACGAACGGCGCGGACAGGGCCACAGGGCTCCCGCCCAGCACGTGGGCGCCCAGCCGGTGCGCAAAGTAGGCGCGCACGAGCAGCGAAGGCACGGGAACCAGGAGGAAACAGATGACGCCCTTCCACTTGCGGTGCAGCAATTCCCACAGCCCGATGGGAGCGGCGAAGAGCAGCGCGGTCTCCCACGTCATGATCGCGACCGCGAAACACAGAGCGGACGCGGCCTTGCGCTCCCTGTCGTAGAGGTACAGGCCCGCCACAACGAACAGGAAGCATAGGTACATTTGCAGGGCCAGCGAAAAGCCCAAGAGCGCGCCAGCCCCCAGCACGAACACGAGACTGAGCCAAGGGCTCGCATTGCGCCGCAGGAGCAGTTTCATCAAGAGGATTGCCACCCCGATCATCGCCGCAAAGTTGATCGCCAGCATCGCATGGGGGAAGTACTCACGCTTGCCGCCCGATAGCAGGTGCACCAGCAGCGGATACACCGTGCGCTGGTACCGCAGGAACCGGCCGGAGCGCTTGTACGTGGGCGCTACGTCATCCCTCAACATCAACGGATCGAGCGCGACTATGTAGTAGTCGCACCCATCGTACCCGGCCAGCCGCGTGAACTTGATGGTCCCAGGCGCGAAGTGCTCCTCATTCGCCCACCGGAACGCATACCCCACGTTGACGAAGCAACTGGGGTTCAGCCCGAAAGAGCTGAAGTACACGACAACGATCAGAACGTGGACTCCGACCGCGACCGCCAACGGCGGCCAAGCGCGCCGCCAGAACGAGTCGGCGCCATCGGGGCGGCTATGCACGTCTACCACCATTTCGTCCTCAGCACGTACCCCATGTCATGGAGGATGTGGCCGGTCTTGATGCCCCGCCAGATGCGCCGGGCCACGACCTTCGGCCGGAAGTAAAACCGGCGGTACGCTTTCTTGTAATACGCCGTGATGGTTTCCCAGTCGAGATTCGGATGCTTGTAGACGGGGCGGCTCGTCTCGTGGAAGAGATACTGAGACCAGTCCTTCGTCTCGATCAGCCCCTGTTGATCATACTCGTCGAACATCGCCGTGCCGGGAAGCGGGATCGTGATCGCGAACTTGGCGATATCGAGCGGGAGTTCGCACGCGAAGTCGATCGTGTCCTGCATCGTCTCTTCCGTGTCGCCGGGCAGCCCGAACATGAAGAAGGCAAAAGTCTCGAGCCCCATCTCGTGCGCCATGGTGACGGCCGCCCTCACTTGGTCCTTTGTGATGCCCTTCTGGATACGGTCGAGGATCTCCTGGTTGCCCGATTCCGCACCGAACGCGACCTGATAGCAACCTGCTTCCTTCAGCTTCCGGATCAGCTCCTCGTCCGTGCGGTCCGCTCGGATGCCGTTGATGAGTGTCCAGGGGAACTTGAGCCCGCGCCGCACGATTTCGTCGCAGACCGCCTTGGCGTTCTTCAGGTCCGTTGAGAAACCATCGTCCTCGATGTGGATCTCGCGGAACCCGAAGTCCAGCATCCGCTCGATCTCGTCGACCACGCGCTTGGGCGACTTCTTCCGGAACTTGCGGCCGAAGATATTCTTGTTGCAGTAGACGCATTTGAACACACACCCGCGGCTCGCCTCGAGCAGGCCCGTCGGGCTCTCTCGCTCGACCAGCTTCGACGAGTGCACGTACCGCGGAATGTCGTAGAGCTGCCACGCCGGCATGGGCAGTTGGTCGAGGTCGTCAAGAAGCGGCCGAGCTTCGGTCGTCACGATCTCGCCATTTCTCTTGAACGCGATTCCGGGCACCTGCCCGAGATCCCCGTCCCGCAGAATATCCCGAAACGTGAAATCTCCCTCCCCGATGACCGCGATGTCGAACACGCTCTGTTCGAGCGCCTCCCGCGGGAAGGTCGTCACGTGGACGCCGCCGGCAACCGTGACGACCTCGGGGCAGTTCTCCTTGGCCATCTTGGCGATGCGTCCCATCTCGGCCGCCATTGGCGTCGTGCCCGTCACGCCGACATACTCCGGCTGAAAATCCCTCAGCGTCTGCACGAGAGCCCCGTGCGGATCGTCCTCCAGTTCCACGTCCGCGATCCGCACGTCATGCCCGTCGTCGAGCAACGGCGCCGCCACCATCGCCAGCCCCAGCACGGGGTTCTGAAGGAGCCCTGCTCGCCGGTCGACTTGCTCGTAAGTAGCCTGCGAGTATGGCGGGTTGACTAAGAGTACTCGGTGTGTGTTCTGGGCCATGAAAAAAGGCACGAGCGGCAAGCTCGTGCAATGCAATGCATGGACTGAGGTGACACGTGGTCGGAGCGGATGAGCCAGCACGCCCGATGATCCCCATTGTGCGCGGTAACGTACCAGGCCCCCGCAGGTTTGTCAATCTGGCCCGCTTGTTCGGGCGTTCGCGATACTTGCGGGATTACACGTTTCGTGTTTTCGGTGGTGCTGGATGAGCGCGCCGGAGGCCCCCGCCGGTCCCGCGTCGGTGGGGTCTAGGCTTGTGTACTACCGGCCTGGTCCTGCTCTTTACCCACGGCTTCGCGGCGAGAAAGGGGCGGCGGCGCCGCCGTCGGGCCGCTTGTAGTAGGGCGATTTGTCGCCCGTCTGCCTCGTGAGGGCAAGGACGTTCGACGGGCAATGAATTGCCCTACTATAAACCACGTCGCCTCCCGCCGCACACATCGACAACATGTTGTCGTTCGAAAACCGGTAAGGGCTTAATGGCATTGTGGGCCGCCCGCAGGTACGGCGGGCCGTTCCCGCGCCCGCAAGCCTACTTCCTCACCAGCGCGGCGACCCATCCGCCCTTGTACGGCGCAGACATCGTCACGCGCCGGCCTCCCTGAATCGTCTTGTTCATCGGGCGGTAGCCTCCGGCGGCCGACGTCCGAGTGGTGATCCCCATGGAGACACTGATCCAGGTCACATCGAAGGGGCCTCTCGCGCCGGACAGATCGAGCTTGACGGACCCGCCGTTCGTGAAATAGAGCGCGTAGTATTCTCCCGGTTTCGCTGCCAGGTAGGCTTCATTGGGCTTGCGGTCCGAAAGAAGCTCCATGTGCGGCGTGATATCCCAAAACTTGATCAGACTCTCCAAGACGCGTGCGGCCTTGATGCTGGCCTTGGCGTAGTCGTTGAGCCCGTTGCCGGCGTCCGGCCGGTGGAATCGCGCGGCGGCGGAGCCGCCGAGGATGTTGCGCCAGAATCGCTCCACACCATCCTCAGGCCCGCCTGTGCCAAAGCTGTAGTACCCGCTCCCGTAGATCTTTGTGTGATTGCTGGGGCGCGGATGCTTGTCGACTTGCCGCAAGAGCCACTGAAGCTTCTCCCAATGCGTCTCGTCGTAATTCCGGCTATTCACTTGCGAGATGTCGGCGAACATATAGTGCTCAGGGTCGTTGAAGATGAGCGCCGTATGCTTGGCCTTTTCGGCCTCGAACGCGTCGTC
>JAJRTI010000943.1 GCA_024278415.1 Planctomycetota bacterium
AGGGTTGCGAGCTTCGCTCGCGAACCCTGGGCTGATATCCGGAATCCCGTTGGGATTCAGATACCCCAACACGCGGCGTTGCACGGGAGCTTTGACAGTATTCCGTACATGGCTGTTGTACTTGGCTGAAGTGTTACCAAATGTAAAACGTGAAACATCGCGCGGCTTTTAGCCACAACCAAACTCTGCATAGCCCCCCGCTGTCTTGTGCAGCGGGTGAATCAGGTTGCTTGGCTAAAGGCGGGCTTCGCCCGCAACCCGGGTGCGGAAGGCCTTCGCCTTCCGTCTTCACCGGACGGCAGCAAGCATCGGAACGCGAAGGCGTTCCGCTCCAGCTTCTTGGTTTTCTAATCGGCTGCTGAGGATTAAGGCACTAAAGGCTGCCTTAAGACTTTTCCCTTTCCCCCTTTCTTCCCTCCGCAAAGCGGCGGGCAGAAAAGGGGAAAGGGAAGCCAATCAGGCGGCAGGGCGCCTATAGCTTGCCAACCTGATTCGCCCGCCAGATGGAACGGGCGAGGGTCTTCTCCGAACGGGTTCGCCAAATGCTCACAAGTCTTCTCAGAAAAACAAGACTTTCGATGTTAACTGTGTAAAGCGTGAGGCAACCCGCGCCACTCAATTCCCCTCACGTTTTACCCCTTACCCTTTACGCTTTACGTCTTTCCGCAGCACTTCTTGTACTTGCGCCCGCTTCCGCAGGGGCAGGGCGCGTTGCGAGGGATTTTGTCGTCGACCCGGATGGGTTCGGGCTTCTCTTCGCTAGGGACGCTGTCGGCCGCTTGCTGGTTGGCCGCCGTCGCCGTGAAGTTCGTCATCTCATCGTACAGGAACTCGTCGGGGTTCCACACCGATCCCCGTTCGTCGACCACTCCCGTGTCGAACTGCACCTTGAAGATGAAATCGGTGACCTCCTCGCGGATGGAGTCGATCATCATATCGAACGCGGCGAGCGATTCTTTCTTGAACTCAATCTTGGGGTCGACTTGGGCGTACCCGCGCAGGCCAATGCCGTCGCGCAGGCGGTCCATGGCGTAGAGGTGGTCTTTCCACTTCGCGTCGATCTTGTCGAGCATGAGGAACTGCTCGAGCGCGCGCATGGCCTCCTCGCCGACCGCGGCTTCCTTGGCATCGTAGATCACCCTCGCCCGCTCGAGCAATTGGTCCACGAGTTCATCGACGCTTGTCTCGTCGGGAGGGGGCAGTTCAATAGGCTCGCCGAATTTCTCCTTGAACCAGTTGGCCAAACCTTCGAGCGTCCGGTCGCCGTCCTCGTCCCGTTCTTCCCAGTAGAACTCCGTGTTGACGGTGACGGTATCTTCGATCATGTCCCACACGCGTTCGCGTAGGCCCTTGCCTTTGAGCACGGCCTGGCGCCACTCGTAGATCTGCTTGCGCTGCTCGTTCATGGGCTCGTCGAATTCGAGCAGGCTCTTGCGCACCTCGAAGTTGTACTCCTCGCGCTTGCGCTGGGCGCGCTCGATGGAGCGGCTGACCATGTTGTGTTCGATGGCCATGCCCTCCTCCATGCCGAAGCGCTGGAGGATGGCGCTCACGCGCTCGGACGCGAACACGCGCATGAGGTCGTCTTCGAGCGAAAGGAAGAAGCGCGACGAGCCGGGGTCGCCTTGCCGGCCTGCGCGGCCCCGGAGCTGGTTGTCGATGCGCCGGGCGTCGTGCCGCTCCGAGCCGATCACGTGCAAGCCGCCGCCCTTGAAGACGCGATCGCCGCAGCGTTCAGGCTTTTTGGGGTAGACCACCAGCGGCCGGCCCGTGCTGAAATCGCTGTCGAGCCCGAACTGGAGTTGGTAAAGCGCCACATCCCGCCCCGCGTTCCACGAGAACGTGGGGATGCGATTCTCGGGCACGATCTCCTCGCCGTCGACCGGGTGCTGGAGTTCGATCTCGTTGGGCCCGATCTTGCCCAACTGCACCTCGCCGGCCTCCGCCTCGTCCGTGTCGCGCGGCAGTTCGTCTACAAAGTTGAGCCGATGCACGTTGCTCACGACTTCCTCGCCGTCCGCGGTGCGGCCCACGATCCGCCAGTACACGTGCCAATTCGACTCCATCGCCTTGGCCACCTTGTCGATGACCTTGTTCCACCGGCCGAGCGAGGGCTGGCACTGGATGCCGCAGAGGTCGGCCACGCCTGGGCCGAGCACGATATCGGTGCCGCGGCCGGCCATGTTCGTGGCGATGGTCACGTGGCCCATTTGGCCCGCCTTGGCCACGATCTGTGCCTCGCGGGCGTGTTGTTTCGCGTTGAGCACTTCGTGCTCGATGCCGCGCTTGCTCAGCATGTCGCTGAGCTTCTCTGAATTCTCGATGGACGTGGTGCCCACGAGGATCGGCCGGCCGGTGCGGTGCACGCTCACGATCTCGTCGCCCACGGCCTGCCACTTCTCCTTCTCCGTGCGGTACACCACATCGGGGTAGCTCTTGCGGATCAGCGGCCGGTTCGTCGGAGCCACGACCACGTCTAGCTCGTAAATCTTATCGAACTCCGCCGCCTCCGTGATCGCGGTGCCCGTCATGCCCGCGAGCTTCGAGTAGAGGCGGAAGAAGTTCTGGTACGTAATCGTCGCGAGCGTCTGGTTCTCCTCGCGGACGCGAATGCGCTCTTTGGCCTCGATCGCCTGGTGCAGGCCATCGCTCCAGCGCCGGCCCTCCTGGAGGCGCCCGGTGAACTCGTCCACGATCACGATTTCGTTGCCCTTGACGACGTATTGGACCTCGCGCTTGTACAGGTGGTGGGCGCGCAGCGCCTGTTCGATCAGGTGCGGCCAGTCCATGTTGCGCGCGTCGTAAATGCTGTCCACGCCCAGCCGGCGCTGCACCTCCTCCACCCCCTCTTCAGTGAGCGGGCAGGAATTCTCCTTCTCCTTGATCTCGAAATGCTTCTCCGGCCGCAGCACGCGGGCCACTTGGTCCGCGCGCTTGAACAGCGCGGTGCTGTCCTCGGCTGGGCCGCTGATGATCAGCGGCACGCGCGCCTCGTCGATCAGGATGCTGTCCACCTCGTCGACGATCGCAAAGTGCAAGTCGCGCTGCACTTGGTCTTCGAGGTTATTGCGCATATTGTCGCGCAGGTAATCGAACCCGAACTCGCTGTTCTGGCCAAACGTGATATCGCAGGCGTACGCGGCGCGCTTCTCGGCGTAGGGTTGATGCGACTGGATCGCGCCGGCCGTCATGCCCAGCACCTCGTACGTGGGCCGCATCCACTCGCACCCCGTGTGCGCGAGGTAGTCGTTCGTGGTGACGATGTGCACGCCCCGGCCGCTGAGTGCGTTCAGGTACGCGGGGCACGTGGCCACGAGCGTTTTGCCTTCGCCGGTGACCATCTCGGCGATCTTGCCCTGGTGGAGCACGATGCCGCCGATGATCTGCACGTCGAAGTGCCGCATCATCGGGTACGGGTTGTCGGGGTTGGGCGACGGCAGCGTCCGCCGCGCGGCCTCGCGCATCACCGCGAAGGCCTCCACGAGCATCCCGTCCAGCACACGTTGGCTCTCGCGCTGGAAGTACTTGCGCGCCTCGTCCTCGTCCGAAATGTCCTCCACCCGCTTCCGGGGCTCCTGCATGGCCTCGTCGTACCGCTCCCTAAACTCGTCCGTCTTGGCCCGCAGGGCCGCGTCCGACAGCTTGGCCATCTCTGGCTCGAGCGCGCACACGGCCATCAGCGTGGGGACCATCTCCTTCAGCAGGCGCTCGTTGCGCGAGCCAAACACGCGCGTCAGCCCGGCCATGACCGCGTTCACGCCTCTGAGGCAGAGGCCAGATAGGTCGTCCAAAAGGTCCATGCTGGAAGGATGTCTGCGAATGAAGCCGCGGAGGCAGAAGCGGCGTGGGATGGCGGGGCGGACGCAGGGACTGGCCCCCTTCGCCCCGTCGGATCACGCACTTCGTCCGCAAGATGTAGGCACACGATGCATCAAATGCCCATTAAATCAAGCCCTGCCCGCGTAGTCAAGGGAAGGGCTTGTCCAGTCATGGCCCGTCGGCATGGGCGTGTAAGGCCAGCGCATCATTGACATCGAGGTCTAACCGGGGTATGACACGAGACGGGAGGATTGCATGGGAGACACAGCAACATTACACTCGGCAACGGAGGAGGCCGGCGACCTCCTCGCCTGCCCCGCGTGCCTGCACGGCAACGACCCGGCCGCGGACTTTTGCGCCAAGTGCCAGGCGCCGTTGAGCAACTTCGCGGCCGTTGGCCCATTCGAGTGCGCCTTCGCACAGACCTGGGTCTATCGCCGCGCGGCGGCGCGTGCGGATCGGTTCGCGGTCGTACTCGTGATGTGGTTGGTCTTTGGGCAGACGTTCGTGTTCACGGCTTACTTCGTCTTCATGCACGGTGTGTCGTCATGGGAATACTGGGCGTATGGCGCAGTCGCGGCCGTGCATTGGCTCATCAGCGCGGTGCTGCTGTGGAAGACGACGGCCAGCTACATTCGCTCGCGCCAGCGTGCGAAGGCAGGGGCCGCGTGATGGCGTGCCTGCTCGCGGTGGACGTGGGGCTGCGCACGGGGCTGGCGCTGTACGGCGACGATGGCCGGCTGCGGTGGTATCGCTCGCACAACTTCGGCAGCAAGGCGCGGCTCAAGCGCGCGGCGTTCCGGCTCTTCCGCGAGCACCCGGACCTCGCATGGCTGGTGATGGAAGGCGGAGGCGATGTCGCCGACGCGTGGCGCCGCGAAGCGGAACGCCGAGGCGTGGGCGTGATCCAAATGGCCGCGCAAGACTGGCGCGCTCAACTCCTCTACGACCGCGAGCAACGCTCCGGCGCGGCGGCCAAGGAGCATGCAGGCGCGCTGGCGCGGCGTACGATCGAGTGGTCTGACGCGCCCAAGGCCACGTCTCTTCGCCACGACGCCGCGGAGGCGATCCTGGCCGGGCTTGT
The DNA here is from genome assembly GCA_024278415.1 of Planctomycetota bacterium. The sequence continues at coordinate 4,904 of JAJRTI010000943.1, forward strand.
CGGCTGCATCGAGGTCGGTTGGCTCAACGACGTGCCTGAGACGCTCAAACGGTAACTTCCGTCAGTCGCCACCTGCCCTCCGCCCTTCGTCATTTGCGCGACCGTGGCAGCGACTCGCTCGTAGTGGCGACCGTAAGGGCGCCTCCCCCCCAATGCTAAAGCAGCACCCAAACGGAAGGCCCTCACGGGCCTACTACAAGCGCGACCGTGGGAGCGACTCGCTCGTAGTGGCGACCGTAAGGGCGCCTCCCCCCATCCAATGCCAAAGCAGCACCCAAACGGAAGGCCCTCACGGGCCTACTACAAGCGCGGACCAAAAGATGTTCCTCAACGACGGCGCGCACTTCGATGGCTCGGGCTCGTACGATCCCTGGGGCTACGGCA
>JAJRTI010000944.1 GCA_024278415.1 Planctomycetota bacterium
AGGTTGTCTGTTTTCGGCGCCGGCTTGGTCAGCGGCCTCACGTCCCAGTGCGCCAGGTCCCGGCTGCGCGCGGTGTACTTCTTGTGGTTTCGCCGGCGTCGGTCCATTGTGTAGAAACGCACGACCGCGGCGCCGTCCGCGTCGAAGTACAGCTCCGTAGGCGTCTGGTGCGGATAGTCGGCGTCGAGCATGCCCGTGGTGACCGCGAAGGTCTCCGCCGGATGGACTCGACGCGTCAGCCCGCGGCGCTCGGCCACGTGCCAGTCGTCCACGAAGAGCACGGTCGAGCCGCTCACGTCGATTGGCTCGCGAGGGGACTTGGGCTCAGGGATGGTCTGCTTGCGCAGGAAGCGCACGATGCTCCCCGAATCGCGCTTGCGCTCCGTGATGAGGGCCCGATATTCGCCGTCTGGCCAGCCTCCGATTGGCGCGCTCGCCTCGACCCGCGCCATGCCCTTCGGCAGTGTGGCCGCCATTGGCACAGCCGGCGCAACGCCGGTCGTCCTCTCGGCGAAGCTGACCTGGAGGTCAATCGGCCCCGCGTTGGGCCGCGTCCGCTCGAACACCAGGACCGCGACATCCCTGTTCACATACGCCGGCAACTGCCAGTCCACGTGGACGCGCTCGCGCAAGGGCCTGGGCGCGGCGGCGTTGGACGGGAAGGCGACGCTCGCCAGGGCTGCGAGCACCAGCCCGGGCAATCTCTTAAGCGTCCGCCACGTCGGTGGCGTGACGTAGAGCCTGTAGGCACTCACTTCAGCTCATCCCGCACATCTTCCCAGCGCAGCCACCCCGCCTTGTCTGGATCGCCGCCGGCCGCCTTTAGCTCCTTGAGAGCGTCGCGCGCGGTCTGTATGTCCTCCAGCGTTTCCAGCCACTCGATCATGGCCTCCCAATCATCGGCGCTGACAACGGCGAAACGCTTGCCCTTCACCGTAACGTATTGAACAGACTGTAGTGCTTCCCGCGCGGTCATCGTTGCATCTCCCGCCTGTTTCATGGCAGACTCAATTCGGCCTTCATGCGCATGTAGAATGGAGATCGTGAAGCCGCGGCGTTGCGCCTGTCCGCATCCTCCCACTCCGCTTTGCTCTCCGCGTCGATGGCATCCTGATTGTCGAAGTAGTAGGCCAGCGCGGCATGGGCTTCGGCCGGGGCGAGGTGGGGATGCTGGCGGCACATATCTTCGACTGACCACCCATGGGCCAGCATGTCCATCACGACTTGCGCGACGCGGACGCGAGGCAATCTCGCAAGATGGGCAGGCTGTCCCTCGTCCTTCACAATGTGCTGGTAAGCTGTTAACACGGACACGGGCGATACCTTCCGGATGGGGTGGATTCCTGTTGCACGTCTCACGACGCAACTAGGAACGCGATTGTACGGCGCGCATAGCGAACCGTCAAGGAAGTCGCGGTCCAGAAAAGCGACGCAGCCGTCGATGGGGCAGACCGCCAAAAGGCGGGACTCCGAACCGGCGCCTCAGCCCAAGATGTTCTTGATCGCTTCCGCCAGCGCCTCGCCTCGATCGCGGTGGTTCTGGGCGTCGAGGTGGATGCCGTCGAGGTCGGGCAGCGTGACGAGCGTGGCGGCGTCGAAGAAGTGGCAGGCGTAGTCCTCCGCCATCTTGCGTGATTCGTGACGCATCACGGCTCGCGCATCACCTTCACCAGCTCCACGTTGTCGATCCACACGACGCCGGTCGCCTTGTGGAGCTGAAGCGAAACAAAAATGGGCTTGGCGCCTGGCGGGATGTTGATGACACAATCCCGGCGCGTCCAGGGGAGCGACTTGCCGCCGAAGGCAGAGGCCGTCTGGCCTTCGTTGTGGCCGGTGGGCTTGGCGACGGTGCGGATGTAGCCGCAGAACATGCCGCCCTTGCTGCGCGGGGTCAAGCCTTCGACGCGCATGTCGTACGAGAGGAGGTAGGTTCCGGGGCCGAGGCCTTTGGGCAGCGGATAAATCCACTTGAGGATGCCTTTCGCCATCAGCTTGTCATCCTTGCACACCCACTTCATGCACCACCCGCCATCCGCGGCCTCAGGCACGCGGCGCAAGCAACTGGCTGGGAACGCGACGCGGCCGTTGGACCCCTTGCGCCAAGGCTTCGTGTCGCTGGATTCGAAGTCGCCGTTGCGGAGGAGGTTCTTGCTCGTCGCGGAGAAGGCGGGCGAGAGCGCGAGTTCGCCAGCGCGCGCGACGTTGTAATTCGCGCCGCGGGTCTTGGCCCACGCGAACCACTCGTCCGCGTTGCGGCAGCCCAAGTTGAACAGGAACCGCGTTGGCTGTGTCGCGCCTTGGGCGAGCGCGCGAAGCGGAATCCGGTATTCACACGTCCAACCCAGGCTTGTGATCTGGGCCTTGACCGCGACCGCCTGGCCGAGTGTGCGCGCTTGGGTCTCGGTCGCGCCGGCGTCGGTGACGCTCTCGAACTTGCCGGACGGGAAGCCGTGCAGCACGAAGATGGGGCCGAGCTTCTTGCCGAGCACGGGCTGGATGTCCACTTCGAAACCGTCCGTCCGGCCCCATTCCCCGCCCGCGCGCAGCAGCGACGCCGCGCGCGGGGTGCGGATGCGCGCGGCGATGTAGAGTGCGTCGTCGTCGAACAGCGCGTACGCTTCGCCCGCGGTCTCCGTGCGCTCCTCGCCCGAGTCGAACGGCCGCAGCAGCAGGCGCCGCGCGGGCGACCATCCAGGCCACTCGCTCTTGCTCGCGCGGCCGTCGATACGCGGCGGCCGGTCCGTCTTGTACGCCCGCGCCACGGGCTTGAGCGATGCCTTGGGCTGTGCGGCGGACCTTGCCGGGAAGTAGTCGTGATTGAAGCGATAGTCGATCGGCGCGGAGCGCACGATGTCCGGCTGCGGGAACCACAGCTTCGCGCCTGTCCGGCTTCGGAGTTGCGCAAGGTCGGTGACCTCGATACTGCCCCAGCCGTCCACGGAGAACTTGAGCCGCTTCGCGGCCGCGATCTTGGTCGTCTTGGGCCGCATCCAGTCTTCCGTCGTGAAGCGCAGTCCAGCGCCGCCAGGCTCGACCTTCACGGTGACGGGCCGGAGCGGCGGCATGGCGAGGGCCAGCTTCAGAGTTCCCGCGCTCGTGGCGACGACCCACACGCCGTTGCAGTGGCCGGGCCGCCAGTGCTCGCTGCCGAACTCGTACGCGCCGATGTCAGGGGCTTTGCCTTTGAAGCCGTCGGTGAAGCCGGGTATCTCGCGGCCGGCATCGATGAGCGGGGATCCGGGCTTGGGGCGGAAGTCGAGGTTGGCGGGATCGACCAGCCCGGGATTCTCGCCTGTGTAGTTGTGCGATAGGTTTTCCGGCCACGGGAAAGGCGTGCGCCTGCCCTGGTCGCCCACGATGGTGCGCGCGGCGTTGTTGTCGATCGCGCTGTGGCGGTTCTGCTCTGGGAGCAGGGGGTATTGCCGGCGCCAAGGCTTCTTCGGTTCCGGACGCACGGGCATGGCGATGAAGTTGCCGAGCCGGCTCTTGGTGCCGATGTAGAGGCAGGTATTGTTATGAACCTTGTTGTTGTCGCCCTTGATGATGATGCCGTCGCGGCCGCAATCCCACACGACGTTGTGATGCACGGTGAGGCTGCGCGTTTGGTCGTCGCCGCGGATGCCGAGCCCAGCGCCCTCTTCAGTGCGGCAGCCGTGGGCCCAGTTGTAGCGCACGATGCTGCCCGCGCAGGTCGGCCCGCCGGTGTAGATGAGCGCCACGTCCTTGCAGGCGAGCCCGCCGTCGTACACGTGGTTCAGTTCGATGATCGATGGCTGGGCTCGGTAGTTGATCCCAGAATTGCCGAAGCGGCAGACCGTGTTGCGTCGCACGACTGTGCCCGCCGGGACACCGGACTTTCTGGACTTGGGGCCGGGGCTTGTCGAAAGCGGTCCGTACCGCAACGACCCGCTCCAGCACACGTCGTGCACGTAGCAGTTCTCGATGCGCGTTTGTCGCCCTGCCATGTGCAAGCCCCAAGTGGGCGTGTACGCGATGATCGTGTTGCGCACGACGTTGTAGTCGCCCGCCATCGCGGTGCGCAGCGCGGCCTTGCGCCGGGGTTTGGGCAGCAGATCGGTCAACTCACGCGTGTAGAGCGGGAACAGCAGGTGGCAGTTGTCCACCGTGCAGTGGTTGGCGTCGTTGAACGAAAACGTCGCCCCAAAGAAATGGAAGCCCTCGATCTCGACGTAATCCTGTCCATTGACCACGAAGGCCAGATCGCGCGCCTTGGCCTCCACCCGCGCGTTGGTCAGATCGCAGTCCTTAGGCGGCCACAGGTAGAGCGTGCGCGTCTTGCGGTCGAGATACCACTCGCCCGGCGCGTCGAGCGCGGCGAGGATGCCCGTGAGGTAGTAGCGGTCGTCTTCCCACGGCCACGACTTCTTCGCGTACCGCATCTCAGTCGACTTGCTGAAGTCCTTAGGGTAGTTGAAATAGTCCCGGCCTGCCTTGTGGTCGGTGACAACGCGCGTCCACGTGTAGAACTGGTGGGTCACGTTCAGCACCGCGAGCGCGCCGGTCCAGTCGATGCCGGTCTTTGCCAACTCCGGGTCGACGATCTTGCCGTAGCGGCTGCCGCGGCGCGCGTGCGCCCACTTGCTGCGGTCGAGCATCTGGTCTAACGTCGCGTTCGGCCACCGCGCCTCGATCATCATCTTCGCGTTGACGAAGAGCTGCTCGAACTCGCGGCCCACTTGCGTCTTGCGGATCGCTCCCTTGTGCACGCGCCACTTCGCTTGGATCGGCTCCGCGCCACTCAGCGTCGCGACTTCGCCAGGATACGCAACGAACCGCACAGGCTTGCCCTTGGCGCCGCCGCGCTTGACCGTGACGGTCTCGCGGTACACGCCTTCTCGCGCGTAACACGTGTCGCCCGCCTGCATGGCGTCCGCGGCCTTCTGGATCGTGCGGAAGGGCCGGGCGCGCGTGCCCGGGTGCGCGTCGGAGCCCCGGGGCGAGACGTAGTAATTGGCCCCACTGGCGACGCTCATTGCGATGAGCAGGCCAGCCATCAGCAGTCCAAATCTGTAGCACATGAATCGCACTCCTGTTTGCACCTTTCGGGCTCAATTCCGTTCGCTCGCGCGCTTGCGAACCCCGCCCGCGCGCACGAGAGGTGCGCGGGCATCGTGCGACTGATCCCATGCGTCGATCAACCTCAGCAACTTGGAGACGACAGTCGCGTGCTGCGCGTCACTGGCGAGGTTGCGCCGTTCGCCGGGGTCGTTTGCCAAGTTGTGCAGCATGAGCCCGTCGTCAGGCGGGAAACGCGTGGGGTCTTGCGGATCGCGATAGACCGCGAGCTTCCAGTCGCCGTCGCGCACCATCACCCAGCGGTCGCCGCCGCGGTATTCACACAGACCCAGGTCGATTTCGCTGAAGACGGGCGCGGCTGTTGGCTCGACTCCCCTTGCGACGCATTCGGCCAGGCTGGGATAGTGTGTGCGCGCAGGCACATCGAGCCCGGCCAAGTCCATGAGTGTCGGCAGGAGGCTCGACACGTTGACGGGCGTCTGCACGACCCGGCCTTGCTCGACGCCAAGCCCGGCAAAGAAGAACGGCACGTGCGCGGACTCCTCGTAGTAGCTCTGCTTTTGGTAGAAGCCGTGGTCCGCGAGATGCGCTCCGTGGTCCGCGACGAACGCGACGATCGTGTTCTCCAGCGCACCCATTTCCCGCAGCCCGTCGAGCAGCACGCCGAAAACGTGGTCGGTCGCGGCCACGTATCCGTAGTAGCACTGCCGCGTGCGTTGGATCTGTTCTGGGTTGAGCCGATGCGAGCCGGCCAGTTCGAACAGGTGTTCGCGCACCGGCGCCGGCGCGTCTGGCATGTCGCCTGGCAAGTCCAGGGGCAAGTCGATCGCAGCAGGATCGATCATCGTGTCGAAAGGCGCGGGCGTGACGACGGGCGTGTGCGGCGCGTTGAAGCTCAGGCGCAGGAGGAAGGGCTTACTCGCGTCGCGCTGGTCCATCCACTTGAGCGCTTCGCGCACGTTGTGCATCTCTGGCGTGTCGTCGATCGTGCCGGGATAGCGCCCGGCGAAGAGCCAGTTCCACACCACGTCGCCATCGTAGCGCACCGCGTTCATCTCCTCGAGCGTCACGTCGCCGTGGTACTTGTCGTAGGTGACGCGATTGCCCAGGCATTGGCCGCCCTGCGTCTGGAACGCGCGCCGGCCGGGGCAGTTGTAGTGGTGCTTGCCGAAGCTC
>JAJRTI010000945.1 GCA_024278415.1 Planctomycetota bacterium
CGCGTTCGCGTCCGCAATGTCGGCGACCATTTGCGGCAGCACGGTCTGCGACACGCGCGCGTAGCGCTCAGTGTCGTAGCGGAAGCAATCGGGCCGGCCGTCGGTCTGAGCCGCGAAGTTCTCTTCGCGCACGAAGTGGGTGTCGCCGACGACGGCAAAGCGCAGGACGTTTCCTCGGTGGCTCAACAGTCTGTCTCCATGCTGGGGCATCGAAGCCGACGGGCGCGGACGCGAGCGGTTACAGGATCTGCCTGAGGATCGGCTCCAGGTAGTTGGCCATGCGCATGAACCCCAGATCGGTGGGATGGGAGCTATCGACCGTTGCCTCGCCGTCGTTCCCTAACAGAGGGTCGCCCTCGATGTAGGTGAGCCCTTCCACGCCCATGCTCAGGAGGCGCTTGTATGCATTGCGCAGTTCCTTGCGCCGCGACTCGTTGCGCCGCCGCGCGGCCGGCACGATGTAGAAGTTTTGGTACGTGCGGTCCTCGACGAGTGCGATGGGCGTGTCGGGCCTGGCCTTGCGGAGAATCTGCACGAACGGGACCGCGCGCTTGGCCACCTCAGCCGCGCCCATGTTGGGCAGGCAGTCCACAAAGTAGAGGCACGCGTCGATCTCGGCCATCAACTCGCCGATCTCCAGGTCCATCTTGCCGTTGCCGGAAAAACCCAAGTTGACGATAGGCTTGTCCAGCCGGCGTCCGAGCATCGCGGAGTGGGCCATGCCCGGCCGGGACGCGCAACCGCCCTGCATGATGGACGTGCCGTAGAAGAGGATAGGCTTGTCCTTGCGCGGCGCGAGCGGCCAAAGCTTGGCTGTCGCCGGCAGCCCAATCTCGACGGACTGGACGCCGTTGTAGAGCGGCAGGTAGACCGCGTACGCGCGGCGCTTGGCCGGGAGCCCGCCGACGAGGCCGCCCGACACGTTGGGCCCGTGGTCGGGCCGGCCCACGCCGACCCATCGCCACTGGCCGTCATCGGCCTGGCCGTAGAGGTCGAGGCCGCTCACGCCGGTCGCCGGCATGTGGGTCATGGCCAGCGATTTCGACAGCAGCGTCCAGCGCGCGGAGATAGATGTCGCGTCGGTCTCGAACCGCACACACATGCCGGCCGAATGCCGGCTCAAGTTCCACACCGGAGCGCGCACCATCTTCTGGGCTCGCGCGGGCAGGCGGTCGAAGTAGCGGGCGGTGTCCTGCCACGCTTTGCCCTCGACGCCCCATTGCTGCACGTCGTACCAGTTGAGGCCGCCCTCTGCTTTCTTGGCCGCCATCTCCTTGTCGAGCTTGCCAATGTCTTCGGGCACGGTCTGGGTCTCCTTGGGCTTTGTGGCTTCGGCGGCCATGGCGAGGCGGGCGCTGGTGAGCGCGGCGCCTGTGCCAGCGGCCTTGAGGAAATCGCGGCGGTTCATGCGCACAAGTTCTCCGAAGGGATCTTGCTGAGTCTCAGGGGCATGGGATTCTAGCAGGGAAGGCAGGCCAGGGCAACATCGCACGCCGGTAGCCGTACCCGCCAGGGTGCGGGTGCGTTGCGATCCTCCGGCGCGCCCGCATGCTGGCGCATGCGGCTACGGTTAGCGCATGCCGCCGCGGCGCAGGCCTTGACGCTCCCGCCCCATTCAACTATCTTGCCGCCCAACCCCAGCGAGGCCTGCAACCCAAGTGAGCAGTACGCCCACAATCCGATTCGGCATCGCCGGCGCGGCCGGCCGCACCGGCCGGCAGTTCATCGATCTCATCGGCCGCGCGGCCCACGCGGCGCTCGCGGGGGTGGCGGACATCCAGCGCGAGGAGTGCCGGTCGTTGGCCAAGAAGTGTGGCGCCAAGTACTACGGCTCGCACACGCGGCTGATCGAGAGCGGCGACGTCGACGCGGTCGTGGCTTGCGTGCCGCCGAGCCGTCGGCCCAAGATCGTGGAGGAGGCCGTGGCCGCCGGCACGCCCGTGCTGGTGCCGTTGCCCATCGCCTCGAGCGCGGGCGAGGCGGAGGCCGCGATTCGGGCCGCGGCCGAGGCCTCCGCGCCGGTAGCGGCCGCGGCCGCGTACCGCTTCATGAGGCACGCCCAACGCGCGGGCGAAGTCGTGCGGGCGAAGGAGTTGGGCCGCGTGCACACGGTCATCTCCACGACGCGGGGCCCAGTCGAGGGGACATGGCTCGACCGCGGCGGCGGCGCGCTTATGGGGCCTGCCGCATACGTATTCGACCTGCTGACGTGGCTCTTCGGCGTGCCTGCCCGTGTGTGCGCAACGGTCTGGCCGGGGCCGGACACGGACGAGGTCGAGCAATCCGTGAGCGCGGTGCTCGACTACGGCGACGGCCGGCACGCGCTCGTGCACTGCGGCCCTCCGGCATGGCCGCTCGGCGACCGGCTCGAAGCCATGGGCGACCTCGGCCGTATGGTCGTGGACGAGCGAGCGTCGCTTCACGTCTTCGGCTCCGCCCCGCACACCCATCCGCCGGCCGACGAGGAGGGGCAAGACGTGGAGGCCGGCCTCGTCACAGCCGTGGAGGACTTCGCAGACGCGGTCATGCACGCACACGCGCCGCGCGTGAGTATCGAGGAGGCGGCCAAGTCGCTGGAGGTCGCCAACGCCATCAGCCTCGCCGGGCGGACCGAGGCCGCGGTGCCGCTGCCGTTGGATCGGGATGCCTATGCCAGCATGCTGCGGCAACTGCGCAAGGCCGAGCGCGCGGCAGTTCCGTGACGCGGTTTACGGCTCTGAGCCGGCGAGGACGCGGTTGACTTCTTGGAGGCTCGTCACCCCGGCCCGCGCCTGTGCGATGCCGCACTCGCGCAGGGTGCGCATGCCGCCCTCCCGGGCGATGCGGCACAGCTCCTCCGCCGATGCGCAGCCATCGAGCGCTTTGCGTAGATCGTCCGTCATGTCCATCTGCTCGACGATCGGGATGCGCCCCCGGTAGCCCTGTTGGCCGCAGGCGTGGCAGCCTTTGGCGCGGTGGAGCGTCACCTCCTCGCCTGCGTCTACACCCATCATGCGCAGTTCGCTTTCCGTGGCGGCGTAGGGCTCCTTGCACGCGTCGCACAGCTTGCGGCAGAGGCGTTGCGCCATGACGCCGATGATCGTGTTGTTGACGAGGAAGGGGTCGAGGCCCATGTCCACGAGCCGGCGCAGCGCGCCTGGGGCGTTGCGCGTGGGGAGCGTCGTCATGATGAGGTGGCCCGCCAACGACGCTTGCACGCACATCTCCGCGGTCTCGCGGTCGCGCATCTCGCACACCGCGATGACGTCCGGGTCGCTGCGCAACGCGGAACGCACGAGCAGCGGGATGGTGGCCCCCGTGGCGCTCGTGACGGGGCATTGGCAAACGCCGTCCAACGCGTACTCGACCGGATCCTCTATGGTGATGATCTTGAGTTCTGGGCGCTTGATGTGCTCGAGTACGCTGTAGAGCACCGTCGTCTTGCCAGAGCCGGTGGGGCCGGCGAGGATGATGATTCCGCTGGGCTCCGCGCTCCAGCGGGCGAGGGTGTCGATGGCTTCTTGCGCCATGCCAAGCTTCGCCAGGTCGAGTTGCGGCGCGCTCTTGTCGAGGATGCGCATGCAGACCGCCTCGCCGAATAGGATCGGCGTGATGTTGACGCGCAGGTCGTACTCCTTGCCATCCACCTCCATGCGGATGCGTCCGTCCTGCGGGCGCCTGCGTTCGGTGAGGTCCATGCCGGCCATGATCTTGATCCGCGCCACCACGACCGAGTAGCGGTCGCGGGGCAGCACGCGAGCCTCGCGCAGCACGCCGTCGACGCGATAGCGTACGACCACGCGGTGCTCGAAAGGCTCGACGTGGATGTCCCTGGCTCTGGACTGGATGCCTTCCTGGATGATCTCACTGGTCATGGCCACGGCCTCTTCGGTGGCGGGATCCTCCTCTTCGTCCACCTCGATCTCGTCGTCGAGGCCGAGGTCGAGATCACAGTCCGGCTCCTCCACGGTGACCGTGCCGCTCTTGACGCCCTCGGCCAGCCGCGTCATCGCTTGCCCGATCTGCCCGGTCATTTCGCCGGCGCGGGCGATGGCCCACGTCATGGGCGTGAAGACCTTGGGGAACGATTCGAGGGCTTGCGAAAGCGGCCGGCCCTTCTCGATCTCGGCTTTCAACTTCTCCAAGATGGGCGCCAATTCTTGGTCGCGCACCTCGGCCATCACGGCTTGGAGCGCCTCGGAGAGCGGCACGCCGGCCGAAGTCATGTAGCCCAACTTCCGCCAGAACAGGGACAGCTTGGCTCGCATAGACGGATCGCTCATCGGTTCGGCATCCATGGTTTTGCCTTTCGAGAGAGGGCGACGCGGAGGTGCAGTGGCGAGAGGTGGCGTTAGCGCAATACATTGTATTGCACAACGCGCGGGAAGGGAATGCTCCAGGCTGCACCCCCATTTCGCCCGCGTTGCGCGCCGCGCGGGGTTCTGCTACATTGTCGCGGTTTGGAGCCAATTACCCGCAAGCCAGAGGCGCCCACCATGCCCGTCGACACGGTTTACCGCTTCGAAATCGCCCTCAAACCCCATGTCCGCGACGCTCGGGGCGAGGGAGCGGCCGCTAGCATTCGCGACTTCTTGGGGCTCCAAGTCCTGCGCGCGCGCACGCGCACCGTGTACAAGGTCGCGGCCAACATCTCGCCCGACGAGGCCGACCAAGTGCGGGAGGAATTCACGGACCCGGTGGCCGAAGAGTCGTCCATGGGCCGGCATCCCGCGCCGGAGTTCGACTGGCTCATCACCGTAGGGTTCCAGCCGGGCGTCACCGACAACGTAGGCCGCAGCGCGAAGACCGCAATCGAGGATATCGTGGGGCGCAAGCTCGCGCACGAG
>JAJRTI010000946.1 GCA_024278415.1 Planctomycetota bacterium
CCTTTTCCCCCTGCGGATCGACCAAGACAAGTACGCGGTCGCGCTCGATTCCGCGTTCGCTGGCGGCCCGCTCACGCTTGGCGAGCAAACGTACGCGAAGGGCTTAGGCGTCAAAGCGCCCTCGCGCGTCGTGTTCGACATCGGCGGACAGTTCAAGCGCTTCAGCGCGGAGGTCGGCATCGACTACGGCGGGCGCGAAGCGCTGTCTGCTGCGCGGATCGAATCGGAACTCATCGCGTTTGAGGTGTACGGCGACGGCGAACTCTTGGCCGCCAGCGACGTGCTCTTCATCGGCCAGCCCCAAGCCCACATTGAGACCGACATCACCGGTGTCCGGGAGCTATCCTTATCTGTGACGGGCGTGGACTCGGCGCGCTGGCTCATGGGCGGCGCCATCTGGGCCGACGCCAAAGTGTCCCGAAGCTCAAACCTCAACAGCCCCTGACCCATCATATCCGAAGGAAAGCACTATGCCTTGCAAACGCAAATGCCCTGAGAAGGCGTACAAGAACCTCGACTTCATGAACAGCCCCGAAGCCCGCGCGGTCCGCATACTGGCCGAGTATCTCGAGCCCATGAAACGTTTCGAAGAGCACCAAATCGAGAACACGATTGTCTTCTTCGGCTCGGCTCGGCTCCGCTCCTCGGACGAGGTGCAGAAGGACATCCGGCGCGCGTCCCGCGCCAAGAAGAGCCCAGCCAAGTCCCGACGCATGCGGCAACTCATGGAGCAACTCAACATGGCGCGCTACTACGACGACGCGCTGGAACTGGCGCGCCGCCTCGCCGAGTGGTCGAACGCCCTGCCGGGGGACACGTGCAAGTACGCCATCTGCACCGGAGGCGGCGGGGGCATCATGGAGGCCGCCAACCGAGGAGCGCACCTGGCCGGAGGCAAATCCATCGGTCTCAACATCAGCTTGCCCTTCGAGCAGATGCCCAACCCCTACCTCTCGGACGACCTGTGCTTCGAGTTCCACTACTTCTTCATGCGCAAGCTCTGGTTCGCCATGCCGGCCAAGGCCATGGCCGTGTTTCCCGGCGGCTTCGGCACATTCGACGAACTTTTTGAACTCATGACGCTCGTGCAGACCGGCAAGCTCGGCAAGCACGTGCCCATCGTCCTCTACGGCCGCGAGTTCTGGGAGGACGTGCTCGACATCAAGGCCCTCGCGCGCCGCGGCCTCATCAGCCCTGGCGACGTCGATCTCCTCCACATGAGCGATACTCCCCAGGACGCGTTCGACTTCCTGACCAGCGAGATTCAGTGCGAGCGGCCTCCGCGCGGCAAGCGGCGCAAGCGCACGTGACGAACGGAAGCGCCTCTCTCCCAACTATGCGCGCACCCTCAGGCTCCCCTCCATCGTCCCGTCCGAGTGCAGCGCGACGACGCGCTCCCCTGCCGGCAGGAACGCAACAACGGCTTGCGCCGGCTTGCCTCTCCGCATCGGAAGCCCCGCCACCTCACACGCGGCCGCGCCTCGCGGCACAAGCAGGGCGAAGACGGGCGCCTTCAGCCTGTTTCGCACGCAGGTGGTATGCAGGTTGTCCTGCCCCTTGAGAACCACCGCCTTGAGCGTGTCCGACAGCAACGCGGCTTCGAGTTCGCGGCTCGGCCGGTCGAGCAGCAGCCCCCGGCTCGACGCCCCGGATTCGATCACGCGCAACCGCCCTTCCCCGCGCAGGCGGCGCAGCAGCGGGACATCCCCAACCAGAGCGTCCGCGTCCCGCCACGTCGCGCAGCAGCCCACCGGCTTGGACTTGCCCACCATCACGACGCGGTGGCCCAACTGGCAAAGCGCCGCGCAGAGCGCCGCATCTACCTCGGCTTCGCCGACGCGGTCGAGCACGTAGAGGAACATGCCCGGCCCGGGCCCGAGCGCGAGCTGCGCCAACGCGGCCGTATCGTCAATCGCCAATTCCTCCTCCACCAGCGCATCGAGCCCCCCTTCCATCGCCGCGCCGTCCGCCAACACGTTCATGCGCGCGGCCAGTTGCGCAAGCCGGCGCACAAACGCCTCCGCGTCTGCACTCTCCGCGGACAGCGACGCGGCCAAGGCCATCTCTTGGCTCGCGACAGCCCGGAATGCGTTGGACCACTCGCGCTTGAGCGAAGCAAATGCGTCGCCCCCGGCTGCGCGGCGGGCTTCGCCCGCGACGAACAGATCCATCAGCTCGGGCGTGAACTCTGTGATGAATGGGCACCGGCCATAGAACGTTTCTCCGCTGGCCCGCGCCCGCTGCCGCGCGGCCGGGGCCGCGACCCGATGCCGAAGCATGGCTTCGTACTCGCGCCGGGCCGCGCGTATCAGTTGCGCCGCGGCGCTCGCCGGCATTTCATGAAGCCGCATCACCCCGGGAATGTAATGCTCCGGGTCGTAGAGCACCCCAGCGAGCGTCGCCAGGCGGCCGTGCGCGCTGACGCCCTCCAGGGTCTCATCCGCGGCCACCACCGTTGTGTCCAATTCGCAGCCCACGACGCGGCCCGCGACATAGCAGCGGTGCACCTCCGATCCCTCGATCACCGCGCCGGTCTGAACCAAGCTGTCCACCAGCCGCGCTTCGCACACCCACGTACACCCGTGGCTCCCGCACAGCCGCGGCGGCTCGTACGAGTACCCGTCCAAGGTCGCGCACGGCTCGAACTCGGTGTCATCGGCCACGACGCCTCGCAGCGTCGCGCCTTGGCCCACCAGTGTCGCGCCCCTCAGCACCACCGGCCGGCTCCGGCCGTCGAGCACGGTTCCGTCTTCGATTTGCACGCTCGAATCAATTTCCACGTCGCCCGCAACGAAGATCTGATCCGCCGCTGCGCGGCCGCTGAGGAAGACCGCGGCAATGGCGTCGTCGAGGGCCATGCCGGCGTCGCGCACCACGATGTTCACGCGCGCGTGCGCGTCCACGGCCACTCCGATCGCCGCGAGCTTGCGGCGCATCATCGCGTGCATCGATTCGGCGTACTCTCGCGTCGAGGCGACGTCCTTGTTGCCCAGCGGCGCATTCTCGCCCAACCAAATCACGCGGCGCGGTGCGTTCTGGTCCGCGGCGATCGCGACCAAATCCGTGTACCAATACTCGTGCAGCTTGCCCTTGCCCGGGTCCGGGTGGTCCCATTCGCGCATCAGGAGCGGGAGTTGGCGAACGGCCCACGCAGTGTCGATGTAGAAGATGCCCGCGTTGATCGCGTGCTGTTTCGCGTCGAACCGGGCCTGGGCCTCGTCGCGCTCATCCTGGCTCATGTCGCGCCACTCGCGCACAGCTTGGGGCACGAGCCCGGCCGAGCTGTCCGCGAGCATGATGTTGCCTCTGTCGCGGACCGTGTCCCGCGGCTGCTTGGCGCCGATGGTGATCACGGGCAAACCGTCGCACAGCACCGGCTCGCCTGACTGAAGCTCAAATCGGTTTGCCGCGCGCAGGTAGGTGGCCAGATACAAGTTCGGATACTCGTCGAGCAGGAACGCCGGATAGTCCGAATACACGCATAAGCTGTAACGCGCCCTCTCAAGCTCGCCCCGCTTGGCCAACGCGCCGATCCCGGCCTTGTATGCCGCGCCCGGGCCCTGCGAAGGGGCGACGGCGACGATGCAACCGGGACCGCACAGATCAACCACGTCCTCAGGCGACAGATAATCTTCGTGCGCGATCAACCACGCGGCCGCGGCATACCCCACTTCGTCCAGAAGCACGCTCTGCTCGGCCGCGTCCAGCACCGCCGCGTGCGCGAGCAGCTTGCCGAATTGCCGCATGAGATCCGCGAAGTCATCCTCCTGTTCCGGGTGCCTGGCGAAACGGAGACGGCTCGCGGCCAACTCGAGCAACTCTTCCCGCAGACTCGACAGCTTCGTCTTCTTCGCGAGCGCCCGCGCGGTCTCATCGAAGTGGTGCGCCACACGATCCATCAGCTCGACCCCATCGCGCGCGTCGATGGGCACCCTGGCCATGAGCTGGTACGCGACCATGGGGTCGACGACGACCGCGTCTGGCAGTGCGCCAATCCGCGCGGCGAGCCGCGCCTGCGCCAAGTTCGTGTTGCTGCCGTCCGGCCGAGCGATTTGCTTGTGGATCAGCTCCGTGGGCGAAAACCGCTTGGACTTGCCAGCCGCGATGACGAACTTCCGCACGCCAAAGCGCGCCTGGAGCCGCGCGTCGAACTCCTCGGCCTCAGACCATTGGACCTTCTCCGCGTGGAGCGTCATGGCGACAGACGCGGCAAACGTGCGCACGTTGAGCCGCGCTTCCGCGTCCGGGAGCCGCTGGTCCTTCGCCAGGTCCTTCACGCCCAACACTTTGCCCATGCGCTTCGCAATGCGCAGCAACGAACGCCCCGCGGGCCGCGGCGGCAGGCCAATGCCTTCCAGCGCGGCGCGGGCGAGATCGTCGAAGGTTTCAGGTGCTGACACGAGAAGGGCCGCTAATGGTTAGGAGGGGTGGATGGGGACTTTGTGTTGCGTATTCCGTATTCCGTATTCCGTATTCCGTATTTCGGATCGCGATCTGGATACGCAATACGCAATACGGAATATGACATACGGAATACTCCATGTGACGTATCACTCGTGACCAATGACCAATGACCAATGACCAAATCCTACTTCAGCAACTCACCGAACCGATGCACAATCGCCAGCGCGGGGTCGAGCGGCACAGCCACGCCCTCGCACACGTTCGTAGTGTCGATGGTGGGCTTGGGTTCGACCGACTTGCCTTCGAACTGCGGCAGCCATTCGCGCTCGGCCTCGATCATCTCCGCGGTCATGTCGCGGGCTTCCTTGAGCGTGAGACACGCGGACGTGAGCGGGTCCATCGCCACGGCCTGCACGGCCAGCTCCGGATCGCCCTGGAGCGCGGCTTCGACCGCGAGGCCCTGCACGGTCACGTTGCTCTGGTTCAGCGCCGCGCACTGCGGCGGCAGATCGCCCACACGCAACGGGTGCAGGCCGGCTCGATCGGCATACACAGGCACTTCGACGCAACAACCGTCCGGAAGGTTCGTGATGTACGCGTCGTTGCGCACGTTGCCCTGGAATCGGAACGGCTGGTCAGACTCGATGGCCTCGATGATGTACGAGCAATACTCGCTGCTCCGCGGCTCCAGCACTGGCTCGTCCATTTCCGCGGGATCGTAGGTCGCGAACTTGTCCGCGATGGCCGTGCACCACTTGTAGTACGCGCCGGTCGCGCCGCCGAAGTCGGGCTGGTCGCAGTAGAGATCGAGCGCCTTCTGGCTGTGCCGGAACCAAGGCACGTACTCGGACAAGTGGCCGGTGCTCTCGGTCATGAAGTAGCCGAAGTGGCGCATGACCTCGATACGAACCTTCTCGTTGATGTAGTACTCGGGCTTTTCGCAGTTCGCTTTGAACGCGGGGTAGAGATCTTGGCCGTCCTTCTCCAGCTTGAGGAACCAAGCCATGTGGTTGATGCCCGCGGCCGTGTAATCGATCTCCTCCTTGGGCAAACCGAGGTATCCGGCGATCAG
Organism: Planctomycetota bacterium; assembly: GCA_024278415.1. The sequence goes on from JAJRTI010000946.1 coordinate 5,477, forward strand.
GTCCATCGTCGTCTGCACGCCGTGGCACAGCCCCACGAACGGCACGTTGCTCGCCTTGCCGAGCGCGTAGCAGCACGCGGCCATGGGGTTCGCGTAATTGAGCATGATCGCGTTCGGGCAGCACTCCTCCATGTCTTTGGCGATGTCGACGAGCACGGGGATCGTGCGCAACGCGCGCAGCACGCCGCCCGGCCCCAACGTGTCGCCGATGCACTGGTCCACGCCGAACTTCATGGGAATCTCATAGTCGTGCCGGAACGCGTCGAGCCCGCCGACTTGGATCATGATCACCACGTAGTCCGCGTCTTGGCGCGCCTCCTTGCGGTCGAGCGTCGCGCTCACGGTCGCGTCGAGACTGTTCTCGTCGATGACGCGTTGGATGAAGTTCTTCATCTTCTCCAGCTTGGGCCACGTGCGGCTCATGAGCGCGTAATGGCTGCCTTGGAGCGCGGGCGTGGAGAGGAGATCGTTCATGAGGGTCTTGCAGAAGACGATGCTACCCGCGCCAATCATCGCGATCTTGGCCATGAGGTGCTCCTTGTTTCCTACCAGAGGGTTGCCGCTTGTGCTTTGCGGGCATTCTACAGCCGCGACTCGCCCAATTGCAAGAGGCGCCAATGCAGGAGTTTCCCCATGAGATTTGCTGATCCGAGCAGCAGACGCCGCTGGCTTGTAGTAGGGCCATTCATGGCCCGCCAGTAACGCTGAAAAACGGGCGATCAATCCGCCCTACTACAAACGACCCGCGCGTCCCGCACGGCCCCGTTCCGGACGCGTCATGGCGTAGCCGAGCGAGAGAGGTGTCCCGCAAAGCCGCCACCCCGTCCCTCATCAACCATTCCGGCCTCCCCCCTACTCCAGCGGCCGCACCCACTCCACGTTCTTAGGAATCTTTAGCCTCATTTTCTTCTTGAGACCCCACCACGGCTTCGCCCGGACTTTGATATCTGCAAATCGAATCGTCGTAATGACCTCCCCGTCGCTCTCGAAGAGACGAATCCGCACCGGCATCCACCGCTCCTCGTCCACCCACAGCACGATTCGGTTGTAGGGCTCGGTTTCGCGTTCCTTCCCCTTCTTGGGAGTCAACTGGATCTGTACAAACGTCTCGTCCCCCAGCTTCTCCTCGCCCAGGAGCTTGAAGTCGAAGTCTTCTTTCGCCTTGACCACAGAATCCATGAATCCCATGCCGACGACGCGCACCTTCTTGCCGCCCTGCCCCTTGAGGTCGTACGCCTCCGCTTGCTTCAAGGCCGGCTTGTACACGATCACTTTTGTATCGTCGATAAGGTCGTACTCCTTCTCCGGCTTATCGAACACGATGAGCAGCTTGCGCGGCTTCATGAAGTACACCGCGCCCCGGCGCACCTCTTTCTCCTCCAGCAGCGGTATCGCGCGCTCGTGTTCGATCTTTGCGCTCAGCGCGCCCATCGCGTCGTGCGCCTTCTGCATTTGCTCGAGCACGTGGTCGAGCGTGAGTGGGGGCTTCCCCTCCGCGGCCGAGACCGTTGCAGCCGCCAGTATCGGCCCTAGCAGTATCAGCAGTCGAGTTCTCATGGGTTGCCCTTCATGTACGTTCATGGGGTAGCCCAGCCCGCCAGGGCTTGGGCGCTTACGGCGTAACGGTCTCATGCGTCAACCCCGAAGCCTGGCGGCTTCGGCTACACCGCGGCGACTTCACGGCCGGCATGGCCATCGCTCAGGATTGGAATCAACTCGTGAAGCGAATCGATCACATAGTCCGGCGCGATCTCATCGGGCACCGGCCGCACGAGCAACAGCGCGGTCTTGCACCCTGCGGCCTGCCCGGACATGATGTCGAACTTGTAATCGCCGACCATGAGCAGGCGCTCCGCGGCCACTCCAAGGCGTTCGGCAATAAGCAGCACCGGCTGTGGCGACGGCTTGGGCTCCGCGTCGTCGCGAGCGATGACGACGTCGAAGGCCAGTCCATGCCGGCGCATGACCGTGTCCGCGGACTCTTGGCTATTGCGCGTCAAGAGCGCGGTCTTCAGGCCCTCGGCGGCGATGTGCCCCAGCACCTGCTTCGCGCCCTCGTTCAGCTCTGCGGTCTCCGCGGCTCGGCGTTCGTGCTTCTCCAAGATGCCGCGGATACGGTTCTGCTCCTCTGGCCCGACCATCTCCATGTATTCGAGGATCGGCGTCGAGTCCGTCATGCCGATCTCGCGGCGGATCTCGCCGAAGTCGAGGTTGTTGACGGTCAGAGTCCCGTCGAGGTCGAAGATCACGCCATCGAACATAGGAGCATTCGCACTCACGAACGGCATTCTCGTCCTTTGAAGGAGAATCATCGGCGACGCGAAGCCTCGCCCGCATCACAAAGACATTCACGATCTATCTGCCAATTATAGGCGCTGCTGGCTGCGCGGACAAGGAAGCCGCCCATGTTGAGAGATCAGGCGAGTCACCCCCAAGCCCCGCACGCTGGCGCGTGCGGCGACAGGCTGGCGCGCGGCTACAACACCATCCCCCGCGCGGTCTTGAGCGCCTGCGCGCTCGCATCATTGAGAAACACCGTGTCCACGCCGAGGCCGATGAACGTGAATCCGTCGTCGATCGCGCTTTGAATGTTCTCGGGCGTGGGCAGCACCACGTGCGAGCCGGCCGCCTTGCCGGCCCGCTTGCAGGCCTCGGCCACGCGCTTGCACGCGTCCACCACAATGGGATCGCTCGTCTGCCCGGGGATGCCGTACGACCCGCTCAAGTCGTAGGGCCCGATGAACGTGCCGTCCACTCCTTCCACCGCGAGGATCTCGTCGATGGTCTCGACCGCCTCCTTGGATTCGATCATCACCACGACCGCGACGCTGTCGTTCGCGTCCCGCACGTATTCGTCGAACCGGTTGCCGTAGTCGTTCATCCGGGAGAAGCAAAACCCGCGCACGCCCGCGGGCGGATACTTCGCGGCCGCGACCGCCTTCGCCGCATCATCGGGGTTGTTCACGAGCGGCACGATCACCCCCTGCGCGCCGGCGTCGAGCACCTGCCGGATGAAGAGCGTGTCGTTCTCCCGCACCCGCACCATGGGGACCGCGCCGCGGCCGTGCATACCGCGGGCGAGCTGTGTGAAGCCCTCCACGTCGATGTCCGTATGCTCGCAGTCCGCGGCGATCCAGTCGTATCCCGCGTTGGCCAAGACTTCAGCGACCGCGGGATGGCCGATCTGGATCCACGTGCCGAAGGTGGGCTTGCGGTCCAGCAGCGCTTGACGGATGGGGTTGTTGATCACGTCCATCTCCATTTGGTTGTGTCGGGAGGTTCGATGCTGCAATGGGCCCACATTCTATGGCTGTGAGTGCTCATGGTCAATTCGCCTCTGCGCCGCGGCCGGTCCCCGGCGCCGGAAACATTCCCCGTTTCCCCTTGATCCGCCTATCTCAAGGATGTACCCTCTCGCGCCTGTCTGACCCGTCAATCGAGAAGTGAGGATCACTCCATGCCCACCCGCGTACTCGTCTGGACCGACGCCGCCGGACTGCACACCGATGAGCGGCCGATCGCGTACCCCGAAGGCATCCACAATTGCATCGCCGGCGTCCTTAACGCGACCGGTGATTTCGATGCCACGCCGGTCGCAGTCGATGAGGCGCCCCTCACACCAGAGTCGCTGGACTCGTATCAGGCACTCGTGATGTGGGGGCACGGCCGGCCTATCGGACTTCCTGCGCAGCAGAACATCGTGCGGCAAGTCGAGGCCGGCAAGATCGGCATCGTGGGCTTGCACAGCATTCTTATCTTCCACAGCAATCCGCTGCTGGTCGGCTCGCTGTTCGGCCAGACGGGCCGCTACGGCTGGGAGGACGGCGTGCCCATGCGGTTCACCGCCACGCGCACACACCCGGCCTTCGACGGCATTGAGAGCTTCGATCTCGTCGATGAGGCGTACTATGAACCGTTCGGTCTGGCCGAAGGATCGCAGACGCTCCTGACGATGCAAGTGCCCAACTGCAAGGAACGCGATTCGCACATCTACCACCCCGAGCGCAACTGCTACGAAGTCGGGAAGAATCCGGTTGAAGGACTGGTGTCGCGAGCGGCTTGGACGTACCGCGTCGGCAAGGGCCGGTCGTTCTATCTCCAGCCCGGCCACGAGACCGATCCGACGTACCGCAGCCCGGTCGTCCAGCGCATTGTTGCGCGGGCCGCCAACTGGGTGGCGGCGAACTGACCCTAGCGCGGCCGTTGGGCACAACCCAATGGGCAGATGGATCCCACGGATGGCAGGGCGTACCCACGGATGCCGAACGTGATTGGCACACATCAGCGGGATACCACAGGCTTGCCCTGTGGTTGCTCATGTGGGCCATCTACAACGAGCACACAACAGACGCAGCCGACCTGTGAAAACTGCAAAGAACTTTCAACATCTTCAACGTTAGTGCCTTCGCGGTCAGCAACCGAGACAAAAAGCAAGAAGTTGCGCGGTGTGCGTGCACTCTTGGCAGGGTATTGCGTATTCCGTATCTCGGATCGCAATACGCAATACGGAACAGCGAGCCTGCCCTCCACGCGCCACGTCTTGCCTCTGATCCATGACAGCCAGAAGCCTTGGGTTGCGGGCGAAGCCCGCTTTGTTACAAAGGGTGTAGGTCTGATTGTACGTATCCCAACGCGTTGCATTCTGGAGTTTCAGTTTCGAAGTGGATTCAGGCAGGTTCACAACAAACGTCCCGGCTCTTCGCCTGCGTGCAACCCCTCGCGGACACCGCAGCCCG
>JAJRTI010000947.1 GCA_024278415.1 Planctomycetota bacterium
AACTCTGCGGTGTGGATGAGCGTTGGTGCGGTGTACCCGCCGATCGCGAGGTTGGCGATTTCGAGATCCGCGTAAGGATAGGTCTTGCGCAGGTACGCGGCCACGTCCCGCCACCACGGGTTGCGCGTGACCGATTGGCCGTAGAAGAGCACGCGCACGCGGTGGCGTTTCTGCGGCGTGCTCGTGGCGAGCAGCGTCATGGTGCGCTGGATGTGCCGGCCGAACGATTCGACGTTCGCCGGCGGATCGGGCGGTGCGAATTCAGCCGCGCCGGCGCTCGCCGCGAGCAGGCACACGCTGAACAGGGCAAGGATCGCGGTGTGTGGCATGGGAACTCCTCGTGCTTTGTCACGTCCCTGATGTCGCATAAGACTCTTTCTTTCTGAGAATCCCGAAGGGCTTCCGTCGGAACGCGAAGGCGTTCCGCTCCTCCCGAGTTCGAAGTCGCTAGCGCGCCATCATCTCGTGCCGGCGATGGAACACGTCGCGCAGCGAGGGATAGAGCGAGGTGTAGAGCGAATAGAGTTGTTCGTACGTTTCGGCCGTTTTCGGATTGGGCTCGACCGGCTCGTGCGTGTGGACTTTGGCCGCGCAGGCCGCGGCTTCGGCCGGGCCGGGCCACACCCCGGCCGCGATGCCGCCAAGGAGCGCGGCGCCGAGCAGCGTGGTCTCCGCGTCCGCGACGCGCTGGAGGGGCCGGTTCAGCACGTCGGCCTTGATTTGGTTCCACAACGCGCTTTTGGTCGCGCCGCCGGTGAGGAGGATCTCCTTCGGGCTGAAACCCGCTTCTTCCAGAGCCTCCACGCTCTGGCGCAGCGCGAATGCGACGCCTTCGAGCATGGAGCGCAGCAGGTGCGCGGGCGTGGTGTCGAGGCCCATGCCCATGAAGACGGCCCGCGCCTTGGGGTCCCATACGGGCGTGCGCTCGCCCTGCAAGTACGGCAGGCACACCACACCGCCCGCGCCGGGGCCGACCGACGCGGCCGCGGCAAAGAGCGCGTCGTACGAGCCGTCGCCCGGCAGCGCGCCGGCGAAGTGGCGCTTGAACCACTCCAGCGCGGCGCCGGTGTTGGACAGGGTCGCGATGAAGATCCAGAGCCCTGGCGGCGCGTGGCAGCAATTGGCGAAGCGGCCGTCGAACGACGGCTGCGCGGCGAGCGCGCTCATGTTGTCCGTCGTCCCGCAGGTGATGCAGGCGTGCCCCGGCTCCACGAGGCCCAGCCCCAGGGTCGAGCAGATCGTGTCGCCCGCGCCCGCGGCGACCGGGATGCCAGGGCGCAACCCGAACCGCGCCGCGGCCTCCGGCTGCAACTCGCCCACGCGCTCGTGCGGTGCGACGATCTCCGGCAGCTTGTTCATGGGCGCGCCGGCCGCGTCGCACAGCTCCTGCGACCAGCGGCTTCCGTGCCGCGTGTCGAACAGGCCGCTCAGCGACGCGGTGCCCCAGTCGATGACCACGCGGCCGGTGAGTTGGCCCACGACCGAACCCGGCGGATGCGCAAACCACGCGGCCGACTCGAACACGTCCGGCCGCTCTTCTTTGAGCCACACCAGGCTCGTGAGCGAGCAGGTGCCCGGCGTGATCACGTTGCCGGCAATACGAAGGAACTGGTCCGGCGGGATTGCACGCGATAGCCGCTCGGCCTGCGCGATGCTCCGGCCGTCGCAATAGAGGATGCCCGGGTGGAGGGGGGCCAGCTCCTTGTCCAGAGGCACCAGCACCGGATACATCGCGCTGAAGCCGATTGCGTCTACGTCTGCCGGCGCCACGCCGGCTTTGTCGCAGGCCTCCGGCAATGCGGCCGCGATGCCGTCGAGCCAGAGGCCCGCGTCCATTTCGGCCCAGCCGGGTTGGGGGTGTGCGAAGACGTGCCGCGCGGTGGCCGAGGCGAGGAGCTTACCCTCGCCGTCGACCAGGCCGAGCTTCACGCCGGACGTGCCAATGTCAATGCCTAGAAGGAGTGGAGACATGGGGGCGCAGGAATGGAAAGATGGAACGGTGGAATGATGGAATGACGCGCGTGGCGAATCCGACACGTTCGCCGCGCGATTCTCTCATCGTGGTGGGTTGTCGGTGTAAGCATGTGCGCTTGTCGCGCGCTTGTAAGAGCGTCTCTGTCTGAGGACATGGAAGGTCCCGAGCCGAACGCACTGACGTGCGTGCTACGAGTGGGTCTGGGGACACGATGCGCTCCCGCCTGCGGCGAGCGGGGACATGAACCAAGGGCGCGAAGCGCCCGACTTCGTGTCCCCAGACAGGCGTCCCCAGATGGCCGCTACTCGTAGCGCAGCGACTGCACGGGATCCAGGTTCGCCGCGCGCCAGGCGGGATAGAGGCTCGCGAGCAGGCTTGTGATCACCGCGCCGGCCACACAGATTGTGACGCCCCACGGGCTGATCTCGTGGGGGATGTGGTCGAGGTAGTACACGTCCTGGGGGAAGACGCGCCACCCCCACCACTGGTAGATCTTGTCTTCGAGTTGGTTCATGCTGTCGAGGATGACGAGACCGACGCCCAAGCCGATGCCTGCCCCGAGGATGCCGATGGCGGCTCCCAAGAAAGTGAAGATGCCCATGATCCCGGTGCGCGTCGCGCCGATGGCGCGCAGCGTGCCGATGTCCTTGGCCTTCTCCATCACGACCATCGTGAGGATTGCGAAGATGCCGAAGCCGGCCACGACGAGGATGAAAAACAGGATGATGCCCATGACCCGACGCTCGACCTCGACCGCGCGGATGAACGTCGCGCGATCTTCCTCCCAGGTGGTCGTGCGGAACAGGGGCCCCAGTGTGGTCTCGATCTGCTGCCGCACCTGGGGGGCGTTCGCGTAGTCGTCGAGCTTCACACTAATGCCGGTGACCTTGTTGCCGAGGCCCGTCAGCTCCTGGGCCGCCTTGAGGGAGATGTACACGCACTGCCGGTCGAACTCGTACATGCCGGTCTTGAACATGCCCGTCAGGCGAAACCCGCGCACGCCCATGCCGGCGCTGATCCTATCCTTCACCGTGACCAGCACCATCTGCACGCCCAGGGGCAGGAAGTTTTCGTCTGGGTCCGCCTCCGGGTCGTCTTTGGAGCCCTTTGCCTTCCACCGCATCATCTCTTGCCCGGCGAAGACGGCCGGTTTGCCATCAGGCGTGTCGTCTAGCACCGTGTCGATGGTGCGTCCGTTCAGCAGGCGGTTGTGCTTCTTGCCGGGCTGGCCGTCCCAGTGCGACACGCGTTCTTGCAGTTTGGGGATGACTCCCCGGAACTGTACGGGCTGCTTCGCCCCGCCAAACTTGGCCAACGCCATGCCCTCCACAAAAGGCGCGCAGGCGACCACGTGGTCCATCTCGCGGATCTTTTGGATGATGCCCTCATACTCGAAGGATCCCTGCCGGCTGTGCACGACCACGTCGGTGAGCGTGCCGCGGATGTGGGCTTTGATGTCGCGGATGAAGCCGTTCATGACCGACAACACGACAGTGAGCGCCATGACACCCACGGCCACGCCGGCCACACAAATGATCGTCACACGTTTCTTGAGCATGTACCGTGTGCCGATGGTGAGCGGATACACGTATGGGAACTCCTTGCCGAGAATGCCGTGTCAGTTTTGGCCCAGTCCGTTCACGCGCTGGCGTTCCAACACCAGGCGATGCCCTGCTCTTTACCCACAACTTCGGTGGACGTCTTGCCGCAGTCAACTCCCCACAAACGTCGGGGGAGCGCCGAGGATGCCCTTCTGCGAATCCCAACGGGATTCGGTCTTCTAGCCCAGGGTTGCGAGCTTGGCTCGCT
>JAJRTI010000948.1 GCA_024278415.1 Planctomycetota bacterium
CAAGGCGATTGGGTGAGACACTCCGAGATCTGGATCGATCCGGCGCGCGGTTTCACGGTACCGTTCGTGAAGACCACGTTGGAGATTAACGGGCGCTGGGATCGAGGAACCTCTGTGCGGGCGACATGTGCGAAATACAACGACGGGATCTGGGGGCCGCGGCGCGTTGTCTACGAGGAGGCGTGCCTTTGGCCAGTCCAACGTTCTCGGTGGTTGCCAGCCAAGACGAAGAAGGTATCCATCACTGTCACGTTGGACGTAGAGGATCTTCAGTTCAACACAGGCGTCGATGACGCTGAACTGAGTCTGACATTGCCGGTCGGCGTGATGATCCATCTTCGTGGAATGGATAAGGCTTACAGATACAGGGCGGGAGATGACGATTTCCTGGACAGGATTGCCCAAACGTATCGGCAGAAAGGCGTAACGTCGGCGCTGCCCTTACACCTGGCCGCCACCGAGTAGGAGCGGGCCTAGCGCAGGGGCTGAGAACAGCAATGGGCGATGTTTGACAACCCCGCAGGGCGTTGGTACGATGCAGGTATCTGCTGTTGTCGCTGCTTCATCGGGCTCACGGAGGCGATGCCTGGGCATGGAAGATCGCTCGTTCAATGGGGCCTCCGATGGCCCCTACGCGCATGACCGCCGCGCCGCGCCCTACCCGACCTCACGGTGTAACTCGACGCGCGCGTTCGCTCTGCTGTGCGCACTCACGGTACACATGCTGGGGCTCATCGCGCTGTCGTACGTCCAGTTCCGCGGGGCTTCGGGCGGGGACGAGGTGATCCTGAACGTGGATGTGGCTAAGCTGCTGCCCGACAAGGTGACGAAACAAGCGCCGACTCCAGTCGAGACGAAGCCCACGGCTACGGAGGCCGCGCCCATCGAACCCATGCAGCCCCAGCCACTGGCGCCCGCAGCGCTCGCGCCGGCGCCACTCCCGCCGCCCGCCGCGCTCAACACCGCACCGGAGCCCCCTAAGAAAGCGCTCGGCCCCGAAGGAGGCGACGCGTTCATGGGCTTCGTGCAAGACCTTCGGCAGCGCGGCATGGACGTGGTCTTCGTGTTCGATAGCACCACGTCCATGGGCGACGTGATCGACGAAGTGAAGGCGAACATTCGGCGCATGATCGCGGTGCTGCACAAGCTCGTGCCGGAGTGCCGGCTCGGCGTGGTGACCTACCGGGACCAGGGCTCTGATTACGTGACCAAGCAGATCCCCCTCACCGCGGACCGCAACGCGCTCATGGCTTTCGTGAACGCGATCACCGTGGGCGTGGGCCGCAACGCGGAGGGCGTGGAGGACTGGCCCGAACAGGTGCGGCAGGGACTCGCGGACGCGATCCACAGCGATTGGAGGCCCCGCGCGCGCAAGGCGATCATCCTCATTGGCGACGCGCCCGCGCCGGAGAGCCAGGAGGATAGCACGGTCGCTCTGGCCCTCAGCTTTCGGCGCCAGCAGCACGGCGTCGTGCATACCATCTACGTGCGCACCGTGAGCGCGGACAACATGTCGCGCAAGACGCTGACCCAAGACGAACTGCAACTGGCGCGGGCCGAGGCGAGGGAGTACTCAGACCGGATCAAACGCTTCTTCGCCTGGGTCGCCAAGGCCGGCGGCGGCGAGGCGCTCGAACTCAAAGGGGGCCAAGAAGTGGTGCGGCACCTGCTGACGCTCGCGTTCGGCGTGCGGTGGTCGGGAGACATCCAGAAGATCTACGATCGCGCGGGGGTGGAATGAGCCGCTGGGCCCATGCCTGCCTCGCCGTCCTAGTGGCCGCGGGAGCCGCTCGCGGGGCCACCATGGCCGACGAGAGCATCGCCTACGCGGAGGCGCTCGCCAAGCGCGGCTGGCTCGACCTGGACGCGCTCGTGTACGACGACGTGTGGGCCCATCGAGACGCGGTGAAGGATGCCGCCGCGGTCGCCTTCCGCATGGGCAAGCTCAACTTCGACCGCGGCGCGTACGACCAGAGCACGAAGGCGTTCCTCGCGTTCCTGGACTGCAAGCCCACGGGAGACAAGCTCAACGAGGGCCTCTATTGGACCGCAGAGAGCTATTTCGCGAACAAGCAATACGGCCAGGCGCTGCGCTATTTCAATGCGTGCATGGACTCCGCCAAGGATGACCGCGTGCCGTTCTACGTGAACTCCGAATACGGCGCGGGATGGTGCTACTTTGAACTGGGGCGCTACGAGGACGCGGTCAAGCATTTCCAGACGTTCAAGACGAAGTACTTCTACTACAAACTCGCGGCCCAAGCCCAACTCGCGCTGGGGCAGTCCTATGAGAAGCTCAAGCAGTACGACGAGGCCTGTGCGGCGTTCAAGCTCGTGGCCGACGAAGGGCCTTCGCCGGAACTCCGGGCGCAGGCCTACCTCGCCATCGGCCGGGTCCGATTCTCGCAGGAGCGCTACGGCGAGGCGCGGGTCGCGCTCGACTTTGTGCTCTCCAAGTTCCCCAAGTCCAAACACGTGCCCGGCGCGATGTGGTGGAAGGCCAACATCTTCGAGCGCTGGGGGCAGCCGCAGAACGCCATCAAGCTCTACGGGGAAATTGCGCGGCTATACCCCCGCACGCAATACGGCCAGGAGGCCGTGGTCAAGCTGGGCCAAGATTTGGCCCAAGCCAAGCCGGCCGAAGCCGCCGCACTCGGCCTGGGCGAAGATGCCCTCTATGGCCTCGCCCAGGCCGCGTATCGCAAGGGCCGCATGGGCGACGCGATGAAGGCGTACGAGCGCCTCCTCCAGCAATACCCCAACGGCAACCGAGCGGCGGACGCGCATTTCCACATCGCACTGGGCTTGCTCGAAGCCAAGGACTATGCCGCGGCTAGGCGCCACCTCGCAGCCATTCGAGACAAATTCCCCCAGGCCGAGGTCGCGGCCGAGGCCTTGCATCGAGAGGCCCTCTGCGCCTACCACCTCCAAGACTACGCGGACACCCAGAAGCTGTGCGCAAAGCTCCTGGCGACCAAGCTCGACCGGGCCACGGAGGCGCGCACGCGGTTCCTCTTGGGGGAATGCCTGTTCCAAGCCAAAGAGTATGCCAAAGCCGCGGACGCGTATCGCCGCGCGCTGGACTTGGGGCAGATCGGCGACATGGAGGCCGAGGCCAGGCTGCGGCTCGCGTTCGCTCAATACTACGGCAAGCAATACGCCCCCGCGGCCAAGGGGTTCGCCGCGTTCCGCAGCAAGTTCCCTAACAACCTGAACGCCGCGGAAGCCCTCTACCTCGAAGCTGAAAGCAACCGCCTGGCCGGCCAGACGGACAAAGCGATCGAGCGCTTCGCCCAATACGCGGAGCAGCACCCGGACGGCCCATCTTACGCGTCGGCGCTATACCAGTTGGCGTTCCTGTTGGAGCGCCAAGGCAACAAGGAGCACGCGGTCGAGGTCTACAAGCAGGCGAGCCACGCGGCCACCCAGGCCAACGACCGCGCCATTGCCGCCCAAGCGGACGAGCGCATCGCGTGGCTGCTCTACGCGTCCGACAAGAAGGATAAAGCCGCGGACGCGTTCCTCAATCTCATCCGACGCTGGCCCAGCCGGAAGCTGAGCGCGGAGACGTACAACTGGCTGGGCATGCGCCTGTTCCAAGCCAAGCGTTTCCAGGACGCGACGCTCGCGTTCGAAACGCTGTTGAAGCACTGGGCCGGCGACGCGTCCAAGGCAAAGCTCATCGAGCAAGGCTACTACCGGCTGGCTCAGTGCCACGAGAAGCGGGGCGACAACGATGCGCGCGTGGATACGCTCCAAGCGCTGGCGGCCGCGTTCCCCAAGAGCCGGCTCGTGCCGGACGCGAAGCTCGCGGCGGCCGACCGCTACATGAATCGCCGCGAGCCGCAACTCGCGGAGCCGCTCTTCCGGGACGTGGCGAACGCCACGGCCGGAGCGCTCCAGGCCGAGGCCATGTGCAAGCTCGGCGAGGCGCTGTCCATGCAAGGCAAGCACCAAGACGCGGCGGACGTGCTGTCCCGCGTCGCTATCCTGTTCGACGCGCCCAAGACCCGGCAATGGGCGCTGTCGGCCGCGGTCGCGGCCGGCAAAGAATATGAGGCCCTGGGCGACTCCGCACACGCGCGGCAGTTCTACCAATCCGCACTCGGCCTGGCGGCCGCAGGCGACATCGCTATCCAATTGAAGCGCGAAGCCAAGGCGCGGCTCGCGCGGCTGCCCACTCAGGCGGTCCAGGGGGACAAGCGATGACGCGCACGCGCAACGCCCATTCGCTTGCCCCGCGCACGGTTCTTTGCGCAGCGATCTTATGGCTCGTGGCGTTCGCGGCCAACGCGGACACGATCAAGTTCCGCAACGGCTCGACCATCCAAGGCACCGTCGTGAAGCAGACTCGCACGCACGTGCATGTGCGCTACCCCGGCGGGCTCATTGTGCAGTACCCCAAGGAGGACATCGTCGAAGTCGTGCCGTCGGAGACGCCCGCCGACAAGATGCGCCGGCTGTTCTCGCAAGGACAGTTCGACAAAGTCATTGACGCGTTCCGGCAGGCCGGCGAGAGCGCGGCGGCCCCCGCGTCCCAGGAGTTCATCTGGTTCGGCCTCAGCCGCGCGTGGCTGGCCAAGGGCCGGTACACGGAGGCGGCCAAGCGCTACATGACTCTCTTGCGCAAGGCGCCCAACACCAAGCTCTATCCGTACCTGCCCTTGCCCTCAGGCTCAGGCCCGGTGGCCCACGAGAAGGAACTCCTCGCCTATCTCCACGAAGCCATTGGCGACGCGGCCGAGTCGCCTCTCGTGCGGCAAGCGGCCAAGCTTATGTCCGCGGCCGTGCACTGTGCGGCCGCGCGTTACAGCGAGGCCGAATCGTTGTGGACCCAGGCCAAGCGGTCGCCGGACAACCGAGTTCAGGAACTCGCGGCGCTCGTGCAGGCGTACGCGCATTGCCGACTGGAGCAATGGAAGATCGCCGCGGGGCTCTTGAACAACGCGCTTTGGCGTTGCGACGAGCCCATGCGCCCGGTGCTGTCTTACTGGCTCGGCAAAGCCGAACTGGGCCGGCGCCGATACGAACCCGCGGCCGCGGCCTTCCTGCGCGTGGACATGATGCACCAGCCGCCGCCGCTGATGCAAGCGGACGCGCTGTTCCTGGCCGCACAATGCTTCGAGTCGCTCAACCAACCCGGCCGCGCCGCGGCGCTCTACAAGCGGCTCCTTCAGCAATTCCCCGGTCTGCCCCAAGGCCGCGCCGCGCGGAAGCGGGCGTTGGCCTTAGGCCAACCCTGACACCACATTCCGCCGTCCCTTCGGGACTAGAGGCCACTCGGCAATCCGCATCCCTAGCACTGAAGTGCTGGGCTATTCTCAAGTGCCCCCACGGGGCACCCGATCGCTTAACTCAACGCCATTCACCCCTATCCCCCCAGCCCCCGCTCATGCCCAAGCTCTACGTTGCATTCCTCTGGCACCACCATCAGCCCTACTATGGCGACAGCGACACCGGCGCGTGTAGCCTGCCGTGGGTACGGCTCCACGGCCTCGCCGCGTACGTCGGTATGGCGCGCATGCACTACGAAGTGCCTGAGATGCGCGCCACCTTCAACCTCGTGCCGAGCCTGCTCGAGCAGATCCAAGGCTACGTGGATGGTGCGCTCAC
>JAJRTI010000095.1 GCA_024278415.1 Planctomycetota bacterium
GGAAGGGGGTGAGGCACCGCGCTCAACCGACCCAGGGTAGCGAGCTTCGCTCGCAACCCTGGGCTGGAGGACGGAATCCCGTTGGGATTCCTGGTCCCCGGCGCCCGCCGCAGCCATCCTTGAAATGTGGGTAAAGAGCAGCCCGTCAGCCCCCACGCTCCAGGCAGCCCACCTTTGTGCCCGCCTCGGCCAACATCTCCTTGGCCAGGTCGTCCGGGTAGTCGCCGTCCGTCACGACGCGTACGATGCCGCAGTTGATGAGCATCTTGGCGCAGAGGCTGCACGGGTAAGACGTGGAGTAGATGGTGGCGCCTTGCGCGCTGACGCCGTACTGCGCGCACTGCACGAGCACGTTCATCTCCGCGTGGAGGCCGCGGCACAACTCGTGGCGCTGGCCGGACGGCACTTGGTGCTGCGCGCGCAGGCACCCGCGGCTGGCGCAGTGCTCGATGCCCTTGGGCACGCCGTTGTAGCCGGTCGCGAGGATGCGCTTGTCGAGCACGAGCACCGCGCCCACGTGGCGGCGCAGGCACGTGCTGCGCCCGGCCACCTGGTGCGTGATGGTCATGAAGTAGTCGTCCCACGAGGGGCGTTCGTCTTGGGGAGTGTCGGGCATGAGGGGAGAATGGGTGAGGGTTAATGGTTCATGCGGAAGGGCTACTTGCCGATGCAGAATTGGGAGAAGACTTGGTCGAGGATCTCCTCGGGCGTGTCCATGGACAGGCCAAGGATGGCGCCGAGTTCCGCAGACGCGTCCCCCAACTCGATTGCCGCCAGCTCGCGGCCGCGGCCCTCGGCGACAATGCGCCGCGCAGCCTGCAAACGCTCGCGTGCGCGTTCGAGCGCGTGGCGGTGGCGCGCGTTCGAAATGGCGAGCGACGCGGAAAGGTCGACTTGCGCGGACGTGATCGTCCGGACGAGCGCGTGCCGCAGTTCGCCGATACCTTCGCCGGTCTCGCAGGAAACGGCCACGGCCGGCGCGCCCAGCCGCGCCGCGGCGGCTTCGGGCTCGACCGCGGCCGGGAGGTCGCTCTTGTTGAGCACGAGCAGTGGCGAGGCCGCGCGGATAGCCTGATGAATCTCCGCGTCGGCGTCAAGCAGGCCGGCGCTGCGGTCGATGACCAGCAGCACGATCTGCGCACGCGCGGCCGCATCCCGCCCCTGGTCGACCGCGCGCTGCGTCACTCCATCGGCGTAGTCGGCCAGGCCGGGCGTGTCGGTCAGGCTGAAGCGAATGCCGTCGATCTCGACGAGGTCGTCGAGGAGGTCGCGGGTCGTGCCGGACACGTGGCTCACGATGGCGCGCGTGTGGCCCAGCAGCCGGTTCATGAGGCTCGACTTGCCCACGTTGGGCCGGCCGCAGATGGCGACGCTGGCCGCGTCGCGATGGATCGGCGCGGAGCGCTCCTGCGAGAGCATCGCGTCGACAGCGGCGAGGCTGCTGCTGATGGCGTCGAGCAGGGCGTCGTCCGCGACGAGCGGGATGTCTTGGTCCGAGAAGTCGAGATCGGCTTCGATCTCGGCGAGCGTGCGGATGGCCGCATCGCGCACCTCGGCCACGCGCTGGCCAAAAGCGCCCCGAAGCTGCTGCACCGCGAGGCGCAGCTCTGCTTGCGTGTTGGATTGGATCGCCGCGGCGACGGCCTCCGCCTGCGTCAGGTCAATGCGGCCATGCACGAACGCGCGCAGGGTGAACTCGCCGGGCTCTGCGAGCCGAGCGCCTTGTGCAACGAGTGCGTCGAGCGTGGCCTCCAGCACGCACGGGTTGCCGGGCACGTGCAGTTCGACCACGTTCTCGCGCGTGTACGAGTGGGGGCCGCGCATGAGGTAGAGCGTAGCGGGCGCGCGCGCGGAGAAGCTTGGGAGGTGGACGGCGCCCTCGACGGCCCGGTAGGTTGGCAGCCCCTCGATGCCGGCGCCCGATCCGGGAGCGAAGACGCGGGCGGTGATGCGGACGGCGTCGGCCCCACTGAGGCGGACAATGCCCCGCATGCCCGCGCCTGCCGGCGTGGAGACCGCGCAGATGGTGGAGTCGGCAGTGGACATTGGGGGCCGTGCGCCAAGGCGGTTGATGGTGACCCGCAACTCGTTGCCCGTAGTCAGTATTCAGTGGCCCGCTGCTGACCACAGCCCGCTGCCCGCTGCCCCCATCACCCCAGCTTGTTGAGTTGCGCCTTGATGATCTTCTGTTCGACGATGCCGAGCAGCGTGCTGGTGAACCAGTAGAGGGTCAGGCCCGACGGCATGTTGTAGCAGATGAAGCCGAAGAAGAACGGCATGAAGTACATCATCATCTTCTGTTGTTGCGCCTGGTTGGGGTCCGCGGGCCTGGGCATCATCCGCTGCTGGATGAACATGGTGAGGCACATGACGATGGGCAGCACGTTCAGGTTTGTGCCGAGCAACGGGATGGGGAAGGGCAGCTTCATCAGGGTGTCTGGTTGCGACAGGTCGTTGATCCATAGCACGAACGGCGTCTGCCGCAATTCGATCGCCAAGTCGAGTGCGCGAAAAAGTGCGAAGAACACCGGGATCTGGAAGAACATGGGCAAGCACCCGCTCATGGGGTTGGCGCCGTGCTCCCGGAACAGCTTCATCTGCTCTTCGCTCTGTTTGCGCTTGTTGTTCTTGTACTTTTCCTTCAGCTCGTTGATCTTCGGCTGAAGCTTCTGCATCTTGTGCATCGATATCTGGCTCTTGCGCGAGAGCGGATGCAGGCACAGGCGCACGCAGAACGTGAGCAGGATGATCGCGACGCCGTAGTTGGGGATGATCGCGTAGATGCCCTTGAGGAGCGCGAGCAGAATCTTGCTGATGCCCGAGAACCAGCCGTAGGACGGCAGATTGGTCAGGCCGGGGTAGAGAGCCAGCACGGACTGCTTCTTGGGGCCGGCGAAGAAGACGAACTGCTGCGAGGCCCGCTCGCCAGCCTGGAGCATGGGCATGGCCATGCGGAGCGCGGCGGCGACGTTTTCGCTGTTGCGCTGCGCGGACCTGTCGTGTTTCGCTTGAAGTTCGGCGAAAAGACTCTCGTCCTTGAAACCCCATAGGATGGCTTGGGCTGCGTTCGGCACCGCGTATTTGTCCGGCATGAGCACCGCCGCGAAGTACTTGTCCTGCACGCCGGCCCATGCGATGTCCCAACTCTCGCACTTGGCGATAGGGATCGGCTCTCCCTTGGCCAGCTTGCGCACGCTCATGCGCGCGACCTCGATGTTGGCTTCGCTCTTCAGCTTGCCGGCCACGGCCTCCAGGCGCGGGCGCTTCTTGTCTTGGAGGACAATGCCCGTGCCGGCGGAGAGGGTGTACGTGGGTGTGATGTTGTGCTTGGACAGATTGGCCACGTCGATCCGCACGCCCATGTGGTACTTGTCGTCGACGAAGGTCACCGTCTTCGTGACCGCGACGGACTCGCCGGTCTGCTCGTCGAGCGTGATGCGCGTGGTGAACTGGATCTGCTTGCCGTCCGGGCTCAACGTCGTCTTGAAGGTCCGGGATTGCAGGCCGTAATTCGCGCCCAAGTCGCCCAGCGCCAAGGAGTGCATGTCCAACGCGAGGCGGGATCGCTGGACCGGCGAGGCGGGCTTGGGCTCGGCTCCGATCCGCATGGGCACGAGCAAGCGCAACCGATCGTCGCGGTCCCCTGCCCTGCTGTCGCCGCGCATCTTCTTGTATTCCTTGAGCACCAGGCTCTTGAGTGCGGCCCCGCGGTTGGTCCATGTTGCGCGGTAGAGCTTGGTCTCGACGACGAATTCCTTTTCTGGCACCTCCGGTGTTTGGGGGGTGAGCTTCGACGGCGCGGGCAGGGCGCCTGCCCCATGTGCGGCGGGCTGGGGCAGCGCGGGCTTGAGGGCCGGCCGCGGGGCCGCGGTGGCCGTGGCGGCCGGCTGGGGTGCGGCGGTGGTCGTCGCGGCCGCGCTGTCTCCCTGGCCGCGCATGCGCCTGGCCGACTCGGGCGAGATCAGGGGCATGATGAACTTGAAGTACAGCAGGAGCGCGGCGGCGCTAACGGCAATGGTCAGGAGCCCTCGTTTGTCCATGAAAAACGCTCGCTTACTTTCCCTCTACGAGGCGGTCCCCGAGGAAGCTATCGAGTTCGGGAACCCTCTTGATCTTCTGCACCGTCTTGGCGAAGGGGTAGTGCAGCTTGCGCCAGATCACGGTCGTGTCGTCGAGGATGAGGTAACACGCCCTGGGGTCGCCGTCCCGGGGTTGCCCCACGGACCCCACGTTGACGATCGTCTTTTTGTCGGTGAGCTGGTACTGGAGGCCCAGTTCTTCAGGCGTCTTGTAATCCATGTCATTCGTAAACACACCGGGCACGTGCGTGTGGCCGACGAAACAGAGCCACTTGATCTTCTCGAAGATAGCTTCCAGCTTCTTGGGCCGGTAGATATCGCGAGGGTAGATGTATTCGCTGACCGGGTCACGCGGGCTGCCGTGGACGTACATCACGTCGCCGGCCTCGAAGGTGAGTTCCAGGTCGCCGATTAGGTCCCAACGCCTCGCGTTGTCCTCGCGGTCTTCGGCGAGCATGGACAGTTGGTCGCGCGTCCAGTCGACGGCGGATCGGGCCTTGGGGTTAAAGTTCTGGGCCTCAAACTCGTCGCAGAGCGCGTGTTCGTGGTTGCCCCTAAGGATGGCGTTGAAGCTGCTTGCCATGTCCACGGCCTCTTTGGGATTAGGGCCGTAGCCGATGATGTCGCCCAAGCAGACGATCTCGTCGATGTTCTGGCGCTTGATGTCTTCCAGCACCACAGCGAAAGCTTCGATGTTGGCGTGGATGTCTGAAACAATCGCTTGCAACGCGCTGCCTCGTTTGCCGCGGCGTCCCTGCCGTTCGGCGCCACGCGGGCCAGCCCGCCCGCGCACACACACGGGCGACCACAAGGCCTTCCGACGTAGGTAGAGAAAAAGACATGCTACCAGATGCGCTTTGGCATTGCAATCAAAAGTGCCGCTGCCCGCCAGTGAGACAGACACGGCGCGCGCGTGCCAAGCCTCCGCACCGCGGTTGCTGCCCGCAAAGACGACAAGGCGGGCCAGAGTTGTGAACGCCGCGCAGTCGTGCAAAAGCCTGCTCCCACCGACGCCTATCAATGACCCACGCGTAACACCGTGGGCTCGCCCCGGTGGAGCGGTGATTGCCGACTACGGGCGCAAGTGGCAGTCTCTTCAACTCAACTCCGCACGCTCTACCTGTTCGCGCCATAGAATTGCACCTCCCAGATCGTCGGCACGTCCGTAGCTTCGAGCACGTTCAGGCGCACGTGCTGCGCGGTGATGGGCTTGAAGCGCAAGCGGAAGTCGCCAAGCTTCGCGCCTTCGTGGAAGGGAATCCACTTCTCGCCCTCAAGATACTCCAGACGGAACTTGATGATGCGGTTCCAGGGGGATTCGAAGATCATGACGCGATCGAGGGTCGTGGGCTTGCCGAGGTCGACCGCGAGCCAGCCGCTGCGCGAGCCGCTCTTGCCGCCCCAACGCGTGCTGCGGTCGCCATCGAACGCCATCGCCGCGCGGTATTTCTTGCTCCATTCGCTCGACGCGGAGCAAGGCTTGCGCGCGGACACGCACTTGGGGTTGGGCGTGGCGACCGGTTTGATGTCCATCGCGGAGCTGTCGAGTTCGAGCACGATGATCGTGTCGATGGGATCGCGATGCTCCTTGGCGAGGCGGAGCGAGAGCGTCTCGTCTGTCTGCACCAACTCGACCTCGCCACCGGTGAGCGCGGTGCAGCGGCGCACGCGCATGCCCAGCGCAGGCAGCGTGAGCGTCTCGCCGGGCCACGTGAGCAGGTGCAGGAAGACCTTGTTGCCCTTGCGCGTGGACACGCCCCACCAGTCGCTGGGCTTGTACGGTCCGCCGGTCGTGGCGTAGATGCTCTCGCCGTACTTGGCGAGCCACGCGCCCATTTCGCGGTACCGTTGGGCCTGTGCAGGGTTGATGCGGCCGTCGGGCATGGGGCCGGTGTCGAGCGCGAGGTTGCCGCCTCCCCCGGCGCAGCGAACGAGCAGTTGCAGGCACTCCTTGAGCGACTTGACGCGCGTGCCGGGCCGCCAGGACCATCCGCCGGCCATGGTGATGCAACTCTCCCACGGCCGCTCGATGTCGAACCGGCCCACCTTCTGCTCCGGCGTGTAGAAGTCGCCAGGCAGCCCCGCGCGGTTGTTGATGAGCGCGTGGGGCTGGAGCGTGCGGATCATCTTGAACAGCCCCTCGCTGTCCCAGTCCTTCGCCTTGCCGCCGAGCCCGTCGAACCAGATCCCGTCGATCTTGCCGTAGTTCGTGCACAGCTCTCGGATCTGGCCGTGGAGATACTCGATGTATTTCGCGTGCCGTTTGGTGCGGTAGTCCGGGTGATGCCAATCGGGCGGCGAATAGTACCAGAAGATCTTGATGCCCGCGTCCTGGCACGCCTGGGCCAGCTCGCCAGTCACGTCGCGCTTGAACGGTGTGTGCTCGATCGAATAGCCGGTGTACTTCGTGTGAAACATGCAGAAGCCGTCGTGGTGCTTGGTGAGGAAGATCATGTACTTGGCGCCCGAAGCCTGGATGATGTCCACCCATTCCTTCGCGTCGAACTTCGTCGGGTTGAAGCGCTTGTACAGGTTGTCGTATTCCTCCATGGGCACGCCGCTCTTGGCGAACCGGCTGCGATGCCCCGGCCGCGGGCCTTTGCGGCTCCAGCCGATCTCCGTGCCCTTGATGCTCACCGGGCCCCAACAGATGAACACGCCGAACTTCGCGTCGCGCCACTCCTGGAGCGCGACAGGGTCGGGCTTGAGGTACCACTTGGTTTCTTGCGGCGCCGCGTGAGCCAGGGCGGGAGCCGCCGCGACGAGGACAATGATGAGCCGGAAGGGACGCGGTATCATGGGCATGGGATCGTCTCCTCGTGGTCGTGGCGTCTCGCCTGGGGACACGATGCGATCCGTCCGCCGGTCGGCGGACGGCTTCCGCATCGCGTCCCCGAGTGCAGCTCATTATCGACGCATGCCGCGCTGGACGCAAGCCGCGCCGGAGCGAGCAGCAGGCACTGAGAATGCGAGCCCAGGAGTTTCCCCGTGAGCTTTTCTGATCCGAGCGGCAGACGCGGCTGGCTTGTAGTAGGACCATTTATGGCCCGTCAGCAACGCTGAGAAAACGGGCGATAAATCGCCCTATAAACGGCCCGCGGCCTACCGCGCGGCGCCCCACCAGAGCGACAAGGCCACACGCGCGTCGTTCTCCCGCAGGGTGAGGCTCGCCGCGGCCCATCCCGATCCGGCCAGCTTGCCGAAATACGCGGCATTGGCCCCGGCCAGCACCGCGCACTTTGGGGGCAAGTCGGCCGTCGCCAGCGACAGAGCGTCGTCGGAGGCTAGGCTGCGCTGCGTCGCGAATGCGGCGACCGCGGCCTCGAGCGCGGCCCCCTTGTTCGACACGAGCAGCGCCTCGTCCACCACCGCGTAGCTGGGGCCCTCGTCCAGTGTGGCGATGCGCAGCATGTACCCCTGGCGCCTCACGTCCTCATACGAGACCCGGCGCAGTGCGGGCCCCGACTCCATGCGAGTGAGTGCGGCGAGCATCGCCTCTGGCGCGGCGAGATCGAACGCGGCGACGCCGCTCTGCTTGCCCGTTGCCGGATCGATCCGCGCCAGGACCATGGCTTCCGTCCCCAGCGCGGGCAACAGGTCCTGCTCGATGTCGAGCGCGAGTTGTTTTTCCATATCCTCCACCTCGATGTCGAAGGTGGAGCGCAGCCCTTGTTTGCGCGTGGCTTGTGCGCCGAGCTTCGCGGCCGCCTTCCACAACGCGGCCGCGTTCGGCATGGACACGGCCGCGAACCACGCCGTATCGGTCGGCGCGAAGCGGAGCAAGCTCTTGGTTTCGGTGTTGCGGAGCGAGCCCAAGACCGACGCACCGGCCGGGCCCGGCGGCCGGCACACGGTCGCGGACGCGCGGAGCCGCTGCTGGCCCGGCTGCAACGCAAACGTGATTGGAGGCGCGGCCCGAAGCGCGTCCGGCGCGATGGGCAGCCTGCGCACGGAGAGCCGGAGCTGGTTCGGGTTCAGCACGCCCCATAGTGCGCGGCCGCGCGCGTAGGCTCGCGTCGCCGCCACGAACGCGGGCTGGCCGCCCAGCCTTCTGGCGTCGGCCGCCGCGCGGCGGGAGAGCACGTCCTCCATCTGCACCAGGTTGCGCGTGAGCAGCAACACGTCGCCCAGAGGAGTGAGGAAGAGCGTGGACGCGATGCGGTACGTCTTGCCACCCCGCACTTGCATGGGCTCAGCAAGCGGCACGTTCTTGTTGAGGAACGCGGCCAGGTATCCGGGCGGCTCGAAGTGCAGCGCGGCCACGACCGGCTCGTCGCCCGCGGCCCAGTTTGTGACGTTGCCGCTGCTGGCGCCCACTTCGACGCGGCGCACGTGCGCCCAAGCCTGTTGCACCACGTCGGGCTCGGCCCGCAACTGCTTGGCCAACTCCAAGACGATCCGCTCGCGGGCAGCGCCGGCCTGCTTGGCCCAGGCGGCAGGCATCGCGTCTGGCGCCGGCCCGGCCTGCGGCCGCCACTGCACGTAGGCCAGCGCTTGGGGCGAGAGCGCCTGCGGCAGCACCGCGCCGGCATCGGCCCCGCGGCCGGACTGAGCGACCTGCACGCACACCGCGCCCAGCACGACTGCAACGGCCGCGGCGACGCCAATGAGCACGATGCGCGCCGGCGTGATGGCGCTTGCGACCGTTGCCTCGCGGCCTGTCTTGGGCTCCTCCGACGACATGATACCGATCATACCAAAAATGCCCCGCGTCTGCGTTGCAGGCCGCTAATGTCTGTCACGGCTGAGGTGTCGAACACGGCGCCACCGCAGTGCGACCGTGGGAGCGGCCCGCTCGTCGTGGCGACCGTAAGGGCGCCCTCTGCTCCGATTGCAAATCGCCACCCGAGCCGAAGGCCCTCACGGGCCTACTACAAGCGGTGTGACAGCACAAGCATGACACGACACCAGGCGGAAGTGGTGGACGACGGAACAAGCGTTATGTACAGTGTGGGCCGCAATTCAGAATTGTGTTGGATACCGACCCGAGGAGTGGACGTATGAACAGCAAGCTCTTGACGCGATGGGGCGCGCTTTTGTGGATCGCAACGACCGGATTCGCGGCGAAGCCCCAGCCTTTGCACGACTGGCGGCTGGGACGGCTGCTCGTGCCGGATGCAAACGGCAAACACTACGCGCAAGTCGAGGGAAGGGTGACGGTGGAAACGGCTCCTGTCCGCGCCATGATCTTCGACGGAGAAACCACACGGCTCGAGCTGCCGGACACGACGGCCGCGGACTTGCCCCAGCGCGCGATCACCGTTGAGATGTGCGTGATGATGGGCCACACCGCGCGTTGGGGCGGAGTCGTCGGCTTTCTTCAAGACAATGGCAAATACGAAAAGGGCTGGCTGCTCGGGTACGAGAACGACCGCTTCAGTTTCGCGGTGGCGTCGGTCGGCGGCCCCGGGCGGCTGACGTACCTCAAGTCGCCTAAGCCGTTCGCGCTCGGCCGCTGGTATCACGTCGCAGGCGTGTACGACGGCGCGGCCATGCGGCTCTACGTCAACGGCCGCCAGGTCGCCCAGTCCGCCGCGCAAAAAGGCGACATCGACTATCCGCCCCACGCGTGGTACACCATCGGCGCGTACCGCGACGACAACGAGAACTACTTCTTCAAGGGCAAGCTGCACCAGCTTCGCGTGTACGCGGCCGCGTTGCCGCAGAAAGTCATCGAAGCGCACGCGCGTGCACTTGAATCGCTCCTCATCCAGCCCCTGGAGTTCGCCGCGGAGCCGCGGCTGCGTTTCCTGCCGGGCGGCCGCGCACGGGTGCGGTGGGATCTCGCCGCGCCGGCCGCATGCGTGCTCGAATGCGAGCGAAAGGGCGACGCCGAGCGAATCAGAATCGAGTCGAAGAAGCCCGCGGCCGCGCACGAGGTGGCGCTCAGCGGGCTGCGTCCCAAGACGGCCTACACGTATCGCATCCGCGCGTCCGGGCTCGACGGCGACCTGTTGAGCAAGGCGTATTCGTTCGACACTACGTTCGACTACACGCGGCCTCCGACTCCGCCGACGCGGCTCGCACCCGCGGCCGAAACCGATGCGGCCCGGCGGGCGATCGCCGCGGCCGGGATGCGCCGCGGGTTGTGCGTGGTGTACGGGCTCGAGGGCGGACGCCTGGCGTATGAGGTCGCGCGGCAGAGCGAGATGGTCGTGGTGGGCGTGGACGACTCGCCGCCGCGCGTGGCGGCCGCGCGCCAGTTTCTCCGCAGGCAGGGCGTGTACGGCGTCCAGGTGAGCGTGCGCCTGGCGAGCGACCTCGCGGCGGTTCCCATGCCGACCGGCCTGGCGGACCTGGTGGTGTCGGAGGCATGGCTCCGCGGCCGCCGAGCGGGTTCGGTGCAGGAGATGCAACGGCTGCTGCGTCCCGACGGCGGCCGGTTGGTGTTGCTTGCGTTCAAGGATGGGCTCGACGCCGCGACGCGCAAAGCAATGGGGGCCGCGGTGGCGAACGCGGGCCTGAAGGCCGGCGAGTCTGCGAAATACCTCGAATGGTCCTGCGCCCGCGGGCCGTTGCCCGGCGCGGGCTCGTGGACGCACGAGTACGGCGACGCTGGCAATTCCGCAAACAGTTGGGACGACGTGGGCGGCGCGGACGGAACGGACGACCTGAGTGTCCAGTGGCTGGGCAAGCCGGGCGCGGACTTCGGCATCGACCGCAACCCGCGCATGCCCGCGCCGCTCGCGAATCACGGGGTACTCTTTCATCAGGGCCTGAACCGCCTGGCCGCGATCGGCGCGTGGAACGGCGTGATTCTGTGGTCGCTCGAAATGCCGGCTCTGCGCCGGGTGAACATGCCGCACGACTGCGCGAACTGGTGCCTCGACGACGACACGCTCCACGTGGTGGCTCGCGACAACGTGCTTCTGCTCGACCCGCGCACTGGCCGCGAGCAGGCGCGGCTCGTCGTTCCGCCCGAGCCGGACGGCCCCGCTGGCGAATGGGGCTACGTGGGCCGCACTGGCAAGTGGCTCATCGGCAGCCGCGTGCGCCGCGGCGCGCCCTTCACCCAGTATTGGGGCGGGTTCGCGTGGTACGACAAGATCGGCAAAGCCCAGATGAAAGTTTGCTCGCGCGCGCTCTTCGCGTTCGACGCGTCCGGGACATCGCCCACGCCGGCGTGGGTCGCGCCCGGCCAGGCCATCATCAACAGCACCATCACGCTCGGCGCGGGCCGCGTGTTCTATCTGGAGTCCCGCAACCCGGCGCTGAAGGAGAACACGACTGGAAGGTTCGGCGACGAGTTGTGGACGGACCTCGACAGGGTCTGCCTCGACGCGGCCACGGGCAAAGAGCTGTGGCGCCGGCCCGCGGACATCGCGCCCGGCAAGATTGTGGTTTACATGTCGTGGGTTCCCGGGCGCCTCGTCGTCATGTCCTCCGGCGACAAGTCCTACCATGTGTATTGCTACGATCCCAAAACCGGGGAGCGCCGCTGGGCTGCGAAACATGCGTGGACGCGCGACAACCATAGCGGCCACATGCAACACCCGGTGCTCGACCGCAAGGCCGTGTATCAAGAGCCTTACGCGTACGACCTGGCCACGGGCAAGCGTTGGGAGCGCGGCATGGGCCGACACGAAGGATGCGCCACGTACGTGGGCGTGCGCAACGCTCTGATCTACCGCGGCCGCGGCCGCAGCATCGCGATGTGGAGCATCCCATCCGGCAAGGTCACGAACTGGGCGTATCTGCGGCCCAGTTGTTGGCTCAGCACCATCGCCGGCTCCGGCATGGTGCTGTCCCCAGAGGGCGGAGGAGGATGCAGTTGCGGCAACTGGCTGGAGACCTCGCTCGGATTCGCGCCGAAGTCTTTGCAAGAAAGGAGGGCGAAATGATGAGGACGAAAAGAAACCTCCCCCGCGTTTGGAGCCCACTGGGCGCGTTGCTCGCCGTGTGCGCGGCCGCGCAGGCCGACGACTGGCCCACGTTCGGCCACGACAACCGGCGCAGCCGCGTGACCCGCGAGCGCCTCGCACCGCCGCTTACGCCGGCGTGGAAATACGCCGGCCCGCGGCCGCGGCCGGCATGGCCGGGTCCGGCCAAGTGGGACGCGTACGCGCGCATCAAGGATCTCGCGTCCATGCGCGACTTCGATCCAGCGTACTTCGTCATCGCGGTGGGCGACAAGGTGTGGTTCGGCTCGTCCACGGATGACAGCGTGCGCTGCCTCGACGCGGCCACAGGGAACACCGTGTGGACGAAGTTTACTGGCGGCCCGGTGCGCGTCGCTCCGACGTGGTGGAAGGGCAACATCTACTTTGGCTCGGACGACGGCAAAGTGTATTGCGTGGACGCGGCGACCGGCGAGGAACGTTGGGCGTGGTCGCCCGTGAAGAAGGATCAATGGGTCGTCAACAACGGCAAACTCATCTCGACGTGGCCGTGCCGCACGGGCGTGCTCGTGCAGGATGGAGTCGCGTACTTCGCGATGTCGCTGCTGCCCTGGGAGCCGTCGTACCTCTGCGCGCTCGACGCGGCGACGGGCCGGACGGGCGGCGCGGGCCGGTTCGTGGTCGAGCGCACCGGCATGGCTATGCAAGGCGCGCTCACGGCGTCCGCGGCCAGGCTGTTCGTGTCGCAAGGGCGCCAGAATCCCATCGTCTTCGACCTGCGCACGGGCAAGCCGCTTGGCAAATTCGGGAAAGGAGGCAACGGCGGCGTGTGGGGCCTGGTCACGCCGGAAGGCGTGTTCATCCACGGCCGCGGCCAGAACCACGGCTCGGACGGCGAGCTGCGCGAATTCGACGCCGAATCTCGCCTGCGCCTGATTCGTTTTCGCAAGGCGCGGCGTCTGGCCATCGCGGGCGGCATGGTGTACTTGACCGGCGCGGGCAAACTGACGGCCATCGACTGGGCGCGTTACCTGCCGCTCAGCCGCGAATACGGCGGCCATGGCGCGAAGCTACGCGCCGCGCAGGCGAAGCTCAAGCAACTCAGAAAGCAAGGCAAAGATAAAGGCGAAGAGGCCACGAAATGGCGCGCGCAGGCCGCGGAAGCCCGCAAGCGCATGGACGCGCTCTTGAAACGCCTGAACGCGTGCACCCTCTGGAGCGTGCGCACCGATTGCGTGCGGAGTCTGATGGCCACGCCCGACCTCGTGTTCGCCGGCGGCGACGGCCGGGTCGCCGCGTTTGGCCGCGAGGCCGGCCGCGAGCGGTGGACCGCCACAGTCGCCGGCAAGGCGTACGGCCTCGCGGCCGCGGCCGGGCGCCTTTTCGTGAGCACGGACACCGGAGCCATTTACGCGTTTCGGCCGCAGTGAGCGCTCGCCCCTTGGAGTGCGGCGGACTCCAAGACGCACACGTGTTCGTCGTGAGGCCCGCGAGAGCCTCCGTCACAGGCCGAGCGACAAGTGGCCGGCTTCTTTCCGTCCTAACTTGGGACGAGAGGAGTTTCATTTCTTCTCTCTTTGTGTACCGTTGTGCCGTTGTGGCCTTCGAATTCAGAACTGCCCCTGGAGGAAAACATCGTGTCTACTCGATTGCATGCCTGTTCGATTCGGATTCTCGCGCGGCTGCTGATTCTGGCCGCCACTCCCGTGTTCGCGGGCGAGAGCGTTGACGTCGTCAGGAACGGCCAGCCGGCCGCGGCGATCGTGATCGGCCCGCAAGCGCCGGCCATGGTGCGGGAGGCCGCGGCGCTGCTGCAACGCGTGATCGAGCAGAGCAGCGGAGCGAAGCTGGAGATCGTCGCGGCCGAGCCTGGCGCGTTGGGCAAGACCGTCCTGCGCCTGCGGGCCGAGCCCGGCGAACGCAAACTCGACAAGGACGGCTTCGTGTTCGCATTCCCCGAAGCGCGCCGCATCGAGATCATCGGCGGCTCGCCGTATGGGACGCTTTTCGGCGCGCAGGATTTCCTGGAGCGCTACCTCGGCGTGCGGTGGCTGCTGCCGGGCGACATCGGCGAGCACATCCCAAAGCACAAGACGATTTCGATTCCTGCGCGGGAAGTGAAGCAAGAGCCGGCGTTCTTCAGCCGCCAACTCAGCGGCACCTCCTTCCGACAGAAGGCGATCTCCACGTTCCTGCTTCGCCAGCGCATGCACGGCCGCATGCGGTTCCATCACTATTTGCTGCACCTCTTCCCCGCGTCGAAATACGTCGAGAGCCATCCCGAGTTCTACCCCATCGTCAACGGCAAACGCTACCTGCCCAAGAACAACCGCGACTACCACTGGCAGCCGAACCTGCGCGCCAAGGGCATCGTCGAGGAGGCCGTCAAGAACATCTGCGAGTTCTTCGACAAGCGCCCGGACGTGGAGTCGTACTCGCTGGGCATGAACGACTCCCCCGCCTGGGATGATTCGGTGATGAAAGCCAAAGACGCCACGCGCAACTCGATCGGCCGCATCGACCTGTCCGATTACTTCTTCTCATGGGCCAACCAGGTGGCGGCGGGTGTGCTGGCCAAGCACCCGGACAAGTGGTTCGGCTGCCTGGCGTACAACGAGTTGACCGACCCGCCGAAAAAGGCCAGGCTCAATCCGCGCATCGTGCCGTACGTGTGCATCGACCGCATGTACTGGGCCGATCCCGAACTGCGCCGCCGCGACATGGAGCGCACGCAGGCATGGATGAAGGCCGCGAAGCGACTTGCGTGGTACGACTACATCTATGGCGACCAGTTCTACAAAGCGCCGCGCTTCTATCCCCACTTGATGGCCCAGTACATCCGTTTCGCCCACGAGAACGGCGTCGTGGCCTATTACGCCGAGGCCTACCCCATGCCGAAGTGGACCGAGGGGCCGAAGCTGTACGTGCTCCTGCGCCTGCTGTGGAATCCCTATCTCGACGTGGATGCGACCTTGGCCGAGTGGTATCGCCTCGCGGTGGGCGAGCAGGCCGCGCCGTATCTCGCCCAGTACTATGGCTTCTGGGAGGAGTTCTGGCTGAAGCGGGTTCCGCACACGGCTTGGTTCAAGAACAGCGCCCAATCGAGATGTTATCTGAATTTCGGCAACACGGGGTACTTCGCCGCGCTGCGCGTGGGCGATGGCGAGCGCCTCAACCGCTTGATCGACAATGTCGTGGCGCACGCGCAAACCCCGGAGCAAAAGGCGCGCGCCGCGTTCATCCGCAAGGGCTGGGAAGCGGTCCGAGCGGAGATCGCGAAATACATCGAGATCAAGAAACTCGTGGAGCAAGGTCCGCCGCCCGGCTCGCGGCTTGAGCAAGCGTTCAGCAGCGATTTTGAAACCGAGAAGAGCGCCGGCCGCCCGGCTGCCGGCGCGCTCGACGACTGGCGGAGCGCCGGCATGCCCAAGGGCTGGGGCCACTGGCAGCGCACGAGCAGCCACGCCACCTTCGGCTGGGACCGGCGCACGGGCCGCCAGAGCCGCGGCTCGCTGGCCGTCGACGCCGCGGGCAGCGACGGCCAGCCGCTCTGCTTCCTCCGCTCCATCACGGTCGAGCCGAACACGCTCTACCGCGCAAGCTGCGACGTGCGCACGGCCGACATCGACGAGGACGCCGAGGTCGGCATCACCGTGAAGTGGCAAGACAACAACGGCAAGTGGACGACGCAGTTCGCCACGGTCGACCGCCACCTCAAGAAGCCCACGGCCGGCCGCTGGGAGCGCCTCGTCGCGTACGTGCGGACTCCGAAGGCGGAGAAGCCGCGCCTGGTCTTCATGCTTTTGGTCAACCGAACGAAAAAGGGCCGCGTTTGGTTCGACAACGTGGAGTTGAGCCGATTGGCCGAAGGCGCCGCGAAGTAGCGGCGCTTACTCCAAGTCTTGGGCTCGGTCGCCTGGCTGAGCCCGAGGGCGATCCGTCGGATCGGACCGATCAGATTGATCGGACGGATCGCCCCCAGCACACAAAGAGCCTCCTCGATGAACCGAACCCGAATCCTCGCAGACCTGGCCGGCAAGCACACGCCGCACGACGTGTGTGATCTCTGGGTCGAGGCGAGGGACCACGGCGTGCTGTTCGGTTGGGATCGCTACGATGGCGGCCATCACACCTTCTGCCTCTTGCCCGACGGCGCGGTCCAGCCCGTAGGCCGGCCGTGGTCGCCGCCCCTGCAAGGCCAGGCGTATCTCGCGGCGCAATGCGCCGGGCGTAAGCTGTGTGCGCGCCATGAGTGGCGGGCCGGCCGCCGCGCGTTCGGCGTCGTGTGCGTGCTGGACGAGGACGAGCCGCGCGAATTCTGGAGCGACGACGCGTCGCTGCTGTTCCCCGCGGTCTGCGTCGCGGCGGATGGGACGCCGTGGGTGGCGTGGATCCGGTGCTCGGACGTGGAGAATGCCGACGGCGTGATCGACCAGGCCAACGCAATCGAATGCGCGCGCTTCGAGGATGGGGAGTGGGTGCGCGAGGCCGTGGCGGACCTGCGATACGGGCTGCTGCCGAGGGCCGGGGTCTGGGGCTATCCGGGCCGGCGCCGCCGGCCGTACCTTCTGCCCGACGACCGCGGCGGCGTCTGGGTCATGTGGGAGCGCAAGGAGCCCCACGACGCGGCAACGACGCGAGTGCCGGGCGTGCTGTGCGGCCGGCGATGGGCCGCTGGGAGTTGGCAAGAGCCCGTCCGCCTCATCGAGGGAGGCTTCTTCGACTATTTCCCGGCTCTGCGAGGTGTGCAAGATGGCGCGGTGATTGTCGCCGCACAGAAGTCGGGACTGCGCGACCGCGGCGCGGGCCGCGGGGACGTGGCCGTGCTCAAGGTGAGTGTCCAAGGCGCACCCGTTTTGGAGCCCGACACAGGCTTCGAGCAGTGGCGCTCAGTGGACCTGGTCGCGCGCCGCTTCTCCCTGCCGCCTGAGCGCGAGATCGAGCACGCGGGCCAGACGTATCGTCTGCTGTTCGGCGATCCTCACACGCACACGGCCTTGTCCGAAGATGCGGAAGGCGACCTTGTCGAGATGTTGTCGTATGCGCGGGACAAGGCGAAGCTCGACTTCGTCGCCATTACCGACAACGACTCTATCTACGGCGGCCGGCTCAGCGATCGGGCCTGGAGCGAGACCATGGCCGCGGAGCAAGCCTGGTCCGAGGACGGCCGGTTCATCGCGGTTCCCGCGTTCGAATGGACCCAAGCGCGCTGGGGGCCGATCATGCCGCAACATCGCTCGATCCTCTTCGCGTCCTATGACCAGCCGATCCTGCGCTGGACCGACGTCGACGGCGACCCCATCGACGCGCTGGCCGCGTGGATCCAAATGACCAACGGCATCATGAACACGCAGCATGCGCATTTCCTTTTGACTCGCAGCGATCGGGAGGCGAACATGGAAGTGTGTTGCGGGTGGGGCGACTACATCAACAAGTCCGACTGCTTCCACGAGCACCTGAACCGGGGCGTCCGCGCGGGTTTTGTGGGAACCTCCGATGGGCACCGGCGCACCCCAGGCCTGGGCGGCGGCCTGACGGGCCTGTGGGTGAAGGAATTCACCTTGGCGGGAATCATCGAGGCGTTCCGACAGCGGCGCTGTTACGCGACCGCGGGTGCGCGCATCGGCCTGGGTTTTTGGGTTGGCGGCGCGTTCATGGGGGAGACGGTGGCGGGCAAAGGCCCTCTTTCCGCGCGGGTCGCGGTCCAAGCTCCGCGGGACATCGAGAGGCTGGAGATCTTCGGCGACGGCGAGGTCGTGGCCTCCCTGACGGCCCTGCCGCGGACCTTCGACGAAACGATAGCGGACTTGCCGCCATGCTCGTGGTACTATGCCAAGGTGACCCTGCCCGGCGGATTCCCCGAGTATCCGTCCAACATCGCTCCTGCCGAAGGCCCCTGGGCTTGGAGTTCCCCCGTGTTTGTGGGCAACTGACCGCCCCTTTCCTGTGGGTTGATCCGCGACTTGCTGCCCCCCTACCGGCGCACGGCCATGGACGCGGTCCACGCGTTCACCATCCCGCCGGTCGGCGACGTCACGGTCGGCGAGGGGCGGCGTCTGTTGGGCGACCGCATCACGATCATCGCGGGCCTGAAGCAACTGTCCGGCCCGATGGACGACCGGGCAGCCGTGCGCGCGAGCATCGCTCAGATGGTCTGCGAAGCCGAGCCCTGGGACCACTTCATCGCCAACCTGACTGCCTACCCGGACAGAACCATGGCACAGACAAGGTTCGTCCTTGAGTGCTTCCGGGAGTTTCAGAATCTCTAGCAAGGATCGGTAGTGAGCACTGTCAAGATGCGTAATCTCCAGAAGATTCCCACGAACATTATGCTATGACAAGCCGACGCCAAGCAGTACGTGCGCCTTTAGTCGCAATCGGCATTCTCTGTCTGCTTCTTCCGGTCGCGTTTGCGAAATTCAACCCGGGCCCGGAACGGGAACCGTGGCCGGGCTTTGAAAGCTTTGAAGGCGAGCGCGTTCCCGCGAAGTGGCGCGCGCTGGCCGGAAGCACCCTCTCGCTTTCCCGCGACTGCCGGATGGTTGGGAAGCAGTCCCTGCTCTGGCAATGGAGCCAGGCAAAGGCGCGCATCGAAGTTCATGAGCCGCTCTTCAGGGATGTCATCGCACCAGGGAGACGCCGCGTGGGAAGCGGGTTCGTCTTCTGGCTCTACAACTTGAAGCCATCGAAAGGCAAACTGCGGATCTACTACGGCAAGAGGGACAAGATGGACCGGAGCTTCGTGGTGGACCTCAACTTCAAGGGATGGCGTTCGGTTTACTTGCTGTGGACGCGTCATCTCGGCGTGAACGCGGGGGAAGTTGACACGTTGATCCTTGAAGCGCCTGAAAACTCCAACCCAGGCTCCCTCTTTGTCGATTGCTTCCTGCCCAAGTATGAGGGGCTTCCCCCCGTTCCCGACAACGTGACTCCAGGTTTGATCCCCGTCACGATGTCACATTGGACGGGCTTCCTCTATTTCGATCGTCTGGAAGACCCGTATGGAGATGTCCAGTCCGTGCCGCCGAAGGCACTGGAGGACATGAGAAGGCTCGTCGCGAAGCACCTGCTGGTCATTGACGATAAGAAGAACGCGACACAGCCGCTCTCCGACGAAGCACTCACTCGGATTGAGCAGGAAGTCGCCGAGAAGTTCGCTCTGGCGCGGCGCGGCGACATCGTGAATGGCAAGTGGGTGCTGGTGCAGGTCAACTACATGCGTCTGCCGCCGGCGGAGGTTGTTGGTCTGCGGCAGTTCCTTGGATACACGCTCTCACTCGTTCGGTTATACCGCAAGACTGCACAGTCCCCGAACAGGGACAAACTGCTCCAGATCATCTTCGACCTGCTGGACCACCTGCGCGACTGCGGGTACGCATACGGGAGTCGCGGGGGAACGCTTCGGATTGACCACCTCGGGTACGAGACTCGTGCTTGGCCGGCTCTGCTGGCCGGGATGCGTCCCGAGCTGGCGCGGACGGGACGGTATGCGGAACAGGTCGCGGCGATGAACTGGTTTGCCGGACTGGGACGCATCAAAGGCCGGGGCGGATGCGACTGCGATACGCTCAACACCCAGAGCGACTCCCTCTTCAGGGGGACACTGATGGAGCCAGACGACCTGCGCCGGTACCGCTTGCTGGAAAACTTCCGCGACTGGTTGAGTCACGGAGTGTTCTACCGCTTCAAACCCGACGGCTCCTCCTTCCATCATCAAATGCACTTCCCGGCCTACAGCTATGCGGCTGTAGCAAGAGCAGCAATGCTCACCAGGGCGCTTTCGGGAACCGCATTCAGACTGAGCGCTGCGGCGCACGAACGCATCAAGAGATCCGTGTACGCGAGCGCGTTCACTTACTTCGGCTCCACGACCATCGCCAACATCCGGGGCCGCACGTCGATTTACCACGGGTACACACTTCCCGATGGACAAGGCGGGATGCTCGGGGCCATCAAAGATATGGCATTCGCCGGCACGCCGGATGGAGCCAAGGCGATCGATCCCGAGATGGCTGGCCTCTTTCTGGCCCTCGCACCGCCCGAAGCCGATGAGGCCAAGGAACTGGCCGCGAAAGGGTTCAGGCCGAAGCCCTTCCCGCAGCACGACACCCTGAACGGCGCGTCCGCGGCCCTGCATCGCAAGAGCCGCGACTGGATGGTCTCCATCTCCGGCATGAAAGCCCCGGGCAAGGGCATCGAAATCTACCCGTACCAGCGCAACAGCTACTCGACGTACGTCCGCTGCGGTGGCATCGCCGCGCTGACGCGGAACAACGATCCGCGGGGCGGCTACCTGACCGGCCAACAACACGATGGCTGGGACTGGTTCCACATCCCCGGCAGCACGGCCGTGATCCACGATCCCCAGGACCTGTACTTCGACTACGCTGCTCACCGCAACGCCGGCCGCTTCGCGGGCGGAACCCATCTCGGTGACAACGGCATCTGGGGGATGAACTTCGAGACGCGCGGCCAGAGATGGCGGAAGTCGGCCTTCTTCTTCGGCGATCGCATCGTCCTGCTGGGAAGCGGAATTCGCAATAAACAGCAAGGCAGGACCGTGACCACGCTCTTTCAGGATGTCCTGCCCACAGAAGACACGCCCACCGTAATCGACGGCCAGGAGGTCTCCGGGCTCGGCGTGAAACAGGAACTGAAACCAGAAGCTCCAGTCTGGGTGCTCAACAACCGAAGGATCGGCTTCTACCTTCCGGCCGGACACGCGCCATTCACCTTCACCCGAAGCCGGCAGACCTGGACGTATCTCTACTCCAGGTATCTGAAGGACCCGAAAGCGCATCCGGAGTACAACAGATCTCTCCGAACAGCAACGGTCAGGAAGAACAAGGCGAAGCTCGTGAAACTCTACAAGCCGACGTTCGGCAACTTCGCCAAAGGCTGGCTTGATCATGGTGTTTCGCCCGATGGCGCCCGCTACCATTTCGTCATGTTGATGGATGCGGACAGAAAGAAGATGGCCGCCTTTGCACGGGAAATGTCCTCCCCGCAGACCGCCCCATATCGCATACTCAGGCAGGACGACGCGGCCCACATCCTCTACGACAAGCGCCGCGGCGTGTTCGGCTTCGTCTTCTTCGAGCCATTGGAGTCGGCGCCGTTCGTCGACTCCCCGATCCTCGCGGTCAACAAGCCTTGTTTCGTGATGACGCGGACCCGCGGCGATGCCCTGGAGCTTTCGGTCTCAGACCCCGCCCACCAACAGATCGACTGGGCGACTCCAACGACGATCCGCCTGACCCTCGCGGGGGCGTGGCGCCTCGCGAAGGGCGCGTTCACGCCACAACCCATCGTGCAGAAGGACCGAGAGACGCTCTCCTCGGCCTCCGCCACCATTGCCGAAAACATCACAACGCTGACCATCAACGGCGAAGCGAATGCAGTCTATGCTCTCGCGCTGAAGCGCGGCGGCAGAGGTGTAGGCAATTGAGCGATCGAACACCCCGGAAAGGAGGAAGCAACAGGGGGCAAGAGGGACTCTCGGCCCATCGGCGCTTGCGGAGGACAAGCGGTTGTTCCATGCGTGAACCTACAAAGCGGGCTTCGCCCGCAACCCGGGAACGGATCCCGATGCCTCGGGATCGCGTTCCGATGGATGCCGAAGGCCCCGCGCGCTTCGGTCGGGCAACATCTCGCCTTCTTCTTGGCGCTGCCCGAGAGTGAAGGCGCGACTGGCACTCCCGTGCTGACGAGACACCTGCGGTCTTTGCAACGGAAGGCACACAGATACCCGCGGATACCCACAGATGACACCGATCAGAAGGAGAGAAGATAGGGCCGATCGTTTGGCGGCTCTCGTTCAGTGCGCCTTGTCCATCTCTGCCTCCGATCTGAGCGATCTGTACTACTAACGTCGAGGACATCGAAGTTTCTTTGCACTTTTCACGCGGCGGCATCCGTAAGTTGCGTGATGTCGGCCTCTTAGCGACCACCGCCCGCATGGGGGTCTGCGCCACCAAAGGCGGCAAAGCTGTCCCC
>JAJRTI010000949.1 GCA_024278415.1 Planctomycetota bacterium
GCATGCACACGGCCGCGACGAATGTTCATCTGCTCGACGATGAAGCCTGCATCTTGTCCGGGCCTGCCAAGCTCGGCGATCTCAACTTCGCGGGGACGGCCGCGGTGTTGGAGCCGGACCTTGTTTGCGCGGCCGGAGTCACCGAACTGGCGTTGGGCGATACGTCGCTGCGCGCCGCGAAGCCAGTTTCGATCGTGTGGGCGCTGGAGCGAGGCATGTGTTGCGTCACCGCGAACGCGCGCACTCGCATACAGATCGGCGACCGCGCCGTGCAAGTGGAACCGGGCACGCATGAACTGGAGCTGCCGTGTCCGGGGCCGCTGAAGCAACGTATCCGAGCGCTGCTCAAGGAGTATGGCCGCAAAGCGCAGCCGCAAAGCGCGGGGCCGGCAAGCGCCGTGCTCCGCAAGGCAGTCTGGCGCGACACGCCTGCGGGCGCGGCGCTCCATCTGGCGACCGACGACGCGTACGCCGACTTGGGCCCAGTGCTCGACAGCGCCAACGCGTTCACCATCGAGGCTTGGATCAACGCGGAGCGCTACATCAGCCGGGAGGAGAGCAAGCGCACGAAGATCGCCTGCCAGGCCATCGTTGCCAAGTGGCAAGTGCAGGGCGACGAGCGCAGCTTCATGCTGCTCCTGGCGCGCGACCGGCTCGCGTTCTGGGCCTCCGAAGATGGAGGCTACGCTAAGCTGCATCGGTTCGGCGCTGAGCGGGCGTTGACGCCGGGATGGCATCACGTCGCGGCGGTGTGGGACGGCAGCAAGGTCACGCTCTTTCTTGACGGCAAGGTCGCCGGCGGCGGGCCGCTGGAGCGCCTCTACGATAGCGCTGCGAGCGTCACGCTCGGCCGGTATCTGACGGGCTATCCGTTCCGCGGGGACATGGCCGGCGTGCGCATCTACAACACGGCTTTGCCGCCGGCCGCGATTGCGGCCCACTACGCGGCTAAGCGCGGCGGGGCCGTTCCCGGCGAGCCCGCGCCGGTGTTTGCGTTGGCTCCGCCTGCGCGCATTCCGCGGGCGTCCGAAGGCCAAGCGGACTGGCGGCCCCTGTGGCGGCGCTGGCTGCCGGGAGCGATCGAGCATCTCCAAGTCGCGCCCGCGTCCGGGCGCATCTGGGCCGCGTGCGCCGGCGGGCTGCTCGTGGCCGCGGATAGAGACGGCGAGGTCCAGCGCGTCGTGCAACTGCCCGACGCGATCACATCGTTGGCCGCGGCGCCGGACGCGGCGACCGAGGCCAAGGTGGCCGCGGTGGTCGGCCTCGACGACGACCAAGTGTTCGGGCTCGACCGCGAGGGGCGCATCCTCTGGAAAGAGAAAGCGGAAGTGCATCCCAAGTATTGGCTCGGCGGCCATTGGCGAGCGCCTTGGTTCACCGATCCAAAACACTGCCACGGCGTGCTCGACCTCATGTTCATGGACTGGCGCGATGGGACGCCTGTTGAGATTGTGCTCGGCCGCGCCTGCACGGTCGAGTTCCGCAGCCTCGACGGCTCGCTGATCGAGCGCGTGCCTCTCGATTGGGGCGACCGCGCGACGCTGGGCGTTGGCCGCGGCGCGAAGGGCGGCCTCGTGGTCACCGCCAGCAACCTGCGTCGCTCGCTGGGCGCAAACACCCAGGCGATCAACCGCAAACACCGCAACCTCGGCACGACCTACTACGCTCTGCCCAAAGGCTACACCCGCATCCCCGGCCACGCCCAGGGCTTCCGATTCCCGCACCTCGTGGACTTGGACGGCGATGGCCGCGACGAGTTCGTGTACGCGCTCGCCGGCTCGTGGAACGACCTCATCTGCTACGACGCGCGCACCAAACGGCCCAAGTGGGCGCGCGCGTTCGGGCCGGGCCCCCGCGACTGTCGTTTCCTTGCAGGCCTCCGGATCGCTGATGTCGATGGGAAGGAAGCGAAGGCGATCTTTGCGGCCGCGGCCAATGGCTGGCTCTGGCGGTTCGACGACGCGGGCCAACTCGTGTGGGCCAAGCGCATGGACGCGGCCTGCCGCGACATGGTCGCGTGGCCGCGCGCGATCGCGGTGGGCGGCGACGACGGCGCGGTGCGCCGGCTCACGCCCGATGGCGACGCGGCCGGGCAGGCCGCGCTCGGCCAACCCCTCGCGCGGCTCGCGCTTGCGGCAAACGGCGTGCTCGCCGCGACCGCGGAAGGGCAGTTGGCCCTGTTGCCCTTCGATCCCATGGCGTCGCCCAAGGCGGGTGCCACTCCCGCGGCCAACGCATCCATGGTGACGTTCAACGGCGAACGCCGTGTCCCTCATCCGCTGCCGATAGATAACGATGAATCGCTGTTCGTGTTCCCCTTACTCGAGAAGGACGGTGTCTACCGTGGCCGCGTGCGGCTCGACATGAAGCAGGGCGCCGCGCTGGCCATCTCTCTGGGAAGACAAGGGCTGCTCACGCACTCCGCTGCCAAGTCGGGTGAATGCGAGGTCTCGATCGGGCCCGCCGCGGTGCTCGACGAACGGGCGAGCCTGATTGTGCGCCTCAAAGGCGATGCGACGCTCAAGAGCATCGAGTTCCGACGCTTCAAGCCAAGCGGTCTTCTCAAGCCGTACCTTGGCGACACGCCGCCGGAGCGCTGGCTCCTGTGCCAGGCGGAAGATTGCCTCGACACTTCGACCGGCCACATCCAGCCGCGCGGCGGCTACCTAAACGGCGCCACCGTGCTATACGGCTTCGGCAAGACGCCCTCGAGAGCGGAGTGGGCTTTCGATGTGCCGCGCGCCGGGCGATACCTCGTGCTCGTGCGCTACGCCGGCAGCTTCGACCCGGTGTACGCGGGAACCATGATCGACGGACAATACCCGGACGACGTGCTGCGCGTGTTGCGGCTGCCGCCTACGTCTGGTTGGGGCTATCAGGAATCGGACTGGGCCAACGGCGTGCCCGGCGGTGCGGAAGGTGAATCGATAGCCGTCCGCCTGACGGCTGGCAAGCATCGCCTCAGCCTGGTGAGTATCCAGAACGCGTTCAACCTCGACTATGTCGCGCTCGTGCCAGTGAAACGATAGAACGTTGTCCTTCTTCGAGACGGAACATGCCTCACAAGAATGCTGAGTCATCCGACTTCAAGGATGTGGAGGACGCGGAATTCGTTCTCGATTTGAAGGCGGACGCCGGCACGCTGGCCGACGCCAAACGCCTGTGGCCGCGCGATCCGGAAGCCGCGAAGCGGCTCGTGGTCGAGCACTTCGCCACGCGCGGCGAACCGCAATGGCCGTTCGACTTCCGGCGCCGGCGCGCGGGCCGGTTCCCTACGCGCAATTACTTCTGGGGCGACGCGATCATGCTGGACGAGGCCGAGGAGGTGCTGCGTTACCGCGTGCGAGATCCCAACTGCCAGGCCGGCTATCATGACTTGGGGCCGGGCGTAGATTGGCGCCGCGGGCGCATCCATCAATATGGCTCCTCCGGGTGGCTCGTGCTGCACTTCTGGTACTGGGGCCTCTTTGCCGCCGCGGGCTACGCGATGACGCGCGACCTGCGATACGCCGAGGTCTTCAAGAAGTGCTGGGGCCGCTGGCACGAGGACTTCCCGTTCTACGTTGAGGCCGACGTAGTCAAGCGCGGCGGCGCGTTCAGCCGGGCCGACTCGTGCATGCGCGCGGGCAGAAGAATACTCGTGCTGACGGACGTGCTCTATTCGGGGCTGCTCGATGCGCTCGACGTGCACGTCGCGTTCGATGCGCTCAAGTATCTCTGGTTCGTGAGCCAACACTACCTCCGCCTGCCGATGACGCGCTCCGGCCGATTCGTGTACGGGTTCCACAACCACAACCTCTTCGATATGGGCACGACGCCCTATTGCATCGGCGTCATGTTCCCCGAGTTCCCTCACTGCGCCCGGCTCGCCGAGTTGGGCAAGGCGAACATTCGCCGCCACGTGCAATCGTCGATTCATGCGGATGGAACCTCGCTCGAGCACAGCACGCGCTACGCGTGGTACGTCGCGAACATGCACGTGCAGGCGCTCGAAGTCGGCCGGTTCAACAAC
>JAJRTI010000950.1 GCA_024278415.1 Planctomycetota bacterium
CGTGCTGCGCAACGCGGGCGCGCTCGCGACGCGGTGGTGGATGCAGGGCCGGCTCTGGAACTGCGACCCCGACTTCCTCGTGGTGCGCGGCCCCGAGACCGCGGAGCCGCCCTACGCCAGGCGCCAAGTCGTGACTCCGCTTGGTCCCGAAGGCGGATGGATTTCGGGCCGCGAGTTCAACGAGATGGAGGCCCGCACGTACGCGTTCCTCGTGCACCTGGCCGGCGGCGACGTCGTGCTCGGCGACGCGCTGCACAAGCTGAAACCCAACGCGGTCGCCATGCTCGAGCGCGTGCTCGCACCGCGCGAAGTGCCCGCGGTTCCCGTCGATCTGTTCGAAAGCGAGCAGGACTTCCCGCGCATCTGGATCAGCCGCGGCGACGCGGATACACTGGTCGGCCTCTTCAACTGGACCGAGAAGACCAGCCGCATCGACTTCGACCCGGCCGCGTACGAGCTGACGGGCGAAGCCATCGACTTCTGGACAGACAAGCCAATCGAAAACTTGCCCACTCGCATGCCCCGGCGCAGCTCCGTGGCGTTGCGTTACATGTCATGACCGCGGCCAAGCAAACCAAGCGGGCTGCGCCCGCAACCGAGGTGGCGATGAGAGACAATGGCCGGCGCCCCCGACGTTGCCGCGCGGTGCGTCGGCATGTATAATGCGCGGACGTGGGCAGTTTCTTGCGCGAGGCGCGACACATGAACGCGACAAAGCATGACCCAGTCGATGCTGAACTGATGGGGAGAATCCACGATCTCGTGCGCCAGTATCGCGCGACTTGCCTATGGTTCGCGGACAGAGACTACCTGCCTGCCGACCGGCCGCAGGCCATGAGCGCGCTCCGACACATCGAACGCCACGGCGACCGCCAGGCCTTCGTCCTTGCGAGGCGTCTGAGGACATGGCTCTCACAGAATTCCAGCGAAGCATCTGTCAGCTAATTGCCCAAAACAGGTTGGATCAGGGCGAAAGCTATGTTGCGGGTGGCGCCGCGCTGAATGCGGTGGTCGACGGGCACCGTGTGTCCCACGATATCGACTTGTTCCACGACACCCGTGAAGCCCTCTTGGCGACATGGGACTCCGATCGCGCGCTTCTGGAAGGCAACGGACTTGCCCTCGATGTGATACGCGAGAGGCCGGCCTTCGTCGAAGCGATCGTCAGCCGCGGGGGCGAGCGCGTCCTGCTGCAATGGGCTTGCGACAGTGCGTACCGCTTCTTCCCGCTCGTTCGGCATGACGAATTCGGTCTGGTCCTTCACCCCTTTGATCTGGCCACGAACAAGGTTCTGGCCCTCGTGGGCCGGCTGGAGGTGCGCGATTGGATCGACGTGATCACTTGCCATGACAAGATCCAGCCACTGGGGTATCTGGCATGGGCGTCATGCGGCAAGGATCCCGGCTTCAGCCCGGCGAGTGTCTTGGCCGAAGCACGCCGCTCGTCACACTACACAGATGCTGAGATCGCCGAACTGGCATTCGATGGCCCTCGGCCCCACGCGGCGGCTCTTGCCGTCGCGTGGCACAGGATGCTGAAAGAGGCCGATGAGGTCGTTGAGTTGCTTCCGCCTCAGAACGCGGGCAAGTGCGTGCTCGCTCCAACCGGCGATCTCTACCGTGGGAGCCTCACGAGGTTGGGGGAGGATTTGGCTGCCGGGCGAATCCTGTTCCACGAGGGTGCTATCCGGGGAGCGCTTCCGCAGATCATCGGGTAGATTGGCGTCTACTGGGACCATGCGGCGCGCCCGCAACACCATCGAAAGCGAACAAGACCAGCCGTATCGACTTCGACCCGGCCGCGTACGGCCTGTCTGGCGAAGCCATCGACTTTTGGACAGACGAGCCGGTCAAGGACTTGCCCACCCACATGCCCCGGCGCAGCTCCGTGGCGTTGCGTTACGCATGAGGATGCCCGTCGCGGCGTTGACAGCCGCGCCCTGCCAGGTATGGTATTGTCGATTCACAATCACGAGGCGCGCGAACGGAATCTGAGCGCAAATTCAGAACAGGCGTAGACAACATGCTTCACACATCTCCACGCGCATCGATTTCTGCGATGCTATTCCTGGCTTTGGCGAGTTGGGATTCGCCGCTTGCCGCGGCGCCTGCCAGGCTGCCCAGTCCCGACCAGCGGACGCGGATCGAGGCGGCCATCCCCAATGCCGCGCCCGCCAAGCCGCTCAAGCCCCGCAAACTCCTCATCTTCGACCTCAACGTGGGATACCCCGGGCACGCCTCCATCATCACGGCCAACTACGCGTTCCAACTCATGGGCCAGCGCACTGGCGCATTCGAGACGGTCATCAGCCGCGACCCGGCCGTGTTCAAGCCAGAAAACCTCAAGCAGTTCGACGCGGTGTTCTTCAATAACACCGTGGGCAACTGCTTCAAGGATCCCGCGCTGCGCCGGAGCCTGGTCGAGTTCGTGTACGCCGGCGGAGGCTTGATGGGCGTGCACGGGACGTCGGTGGCGTTCACGCGTTGGACCGAAGGCGCGCGCGAGGACTGGCCAGAGTTCGCCCTCATGCTCGGCGCCCGCGGCGCGAGCCATCTCGACGCGAACGAGCCGGTGGTCGTGAAGGTGGAAGACCCGACGCATCCGGTGACGGCCAGCTTCGGCGGCAAAGAGTTCGAATACCGGAGCGAGTTCTTTCGCTTCAGGAAGGTGTATTCGCGCAACCGCGTGCGCGTGCTTCTGAGCATGGACAACGAACGCACCGCGAAGCTCCAGGGCAAGAAGGCCGTCCACCCCTTCCGGGCCGACAACGACTACGCGATCGCCTGGGTGCGCAACTACGGCCGCGGCCGCGTCTTCTATTCCACCCTCGGCCACAACCCGCGCATTTTCTGGGACCCGAAGATGCTCGAGTTTTATCTCGCGGCAACCCAGTTCGCCCTCGGCGACCTCCCCGCGCCGACCGTGCCCAGCGCGAAACTCACGCCCGCCATCCGCGCGCAAGAGAAGCTCGGCTGGCGCCTGGGCATCGAGGCGTACACCTTCCACAAGTACACGCTGTTCGAGACCATCGACAAGACCGC
Source organism: Planctomycetota bacterium (assembly GCA_024278415.1). The sequence continues at coordinate 3,043 of JAJRTI010000950.1, forward strand.
GCAACTGGGCCTGCCTTACGTGGGCGGCTTGAGCTTCCAGAAGGTCAGCAAGGCGATTCCCAAGAAGTTCGACCCCAATCTCACTGACGACGAGTTGAAGCAGATTCGATTGAAGCTCGACGCGGCCGGCGTGCGGATGCTGACGTACTACTACCAGTCCCTCCCCGCCAACGAAGCCGCGTGCCGCAAGGTGTTCGAGTTCGCGCGCAAGATGGGCATCGAGACCTTCATGTCGGAGCCCAAGCCCGCGGCGTTGGACACGATCGAGAAGCTGTGCGACGAGTACGACATCAAGGTGGGGATTCACAACCACGGCCCCAAGCAATCGCCCATCTACTGGCGTCCCGAGGGGGTGCTTCAAGTCTGCGAGGGCCGAAGCAAACGCCTCGGCGCGTGCGCGGACATGGGCTATTGGATGCGCGCGGGCATCGACCCCATCGAGGCGATTCGGAAACTCGGCGATCGCCTCATCACGATTCAGATGCACGACCTGAACGAACTCTCGCCGAAAGGACACGACGTGCCTTGGGGAACCGGCGTGGGCAAGACTGAGGCCGTGCTGAAAGAGATTCACAAGCTCGGCATCCGGCCCGTCATGTTCGGGCTGGAGTATTCGTACGATTGGACGGACTCGATGCCCGAGTGCGCGCAAAGCGCGGACTTCTTCAACAAAGTCAGCGTTAAGTTGGCCGCGGAGTAGCCGCATGCTTCTCGGTAGCCGCGCCCGCCAGGGTGCGGGCAGCCGTCCCGCCGCTTCTCCCGCGCGCTGGCGCGTGCAGCGACGTCTCCTATTGCCGCTCGGTAGCCGCGCAATGCCGGGTCATCGCCAATGAAACGTTCGCTTCTGCTTACTTGACATCCCGGGCTGGTGAGAAATACGGGCTAGCTCGTCAGTCATATTCACCATCCAGATAAACTGGATGGGGTCTTCCAGTTGCACCGAGCACGGGTTCTCCGAATGTTCACGAGAAAAGAAGGAAGACGGATTGGCGGCAAACCATATTGAAGGTAATATTGTCAGCATGAAGACTACCATTGACATCCCCGATACGCTCTACAAGGAAGCCAAAATCCGTGCCGTTCAGACCGGCCAGACCATGAGAAGCCTCGTGCTCAACGCCTTGGCCCGGGAACTGGAAGGGTCGCCCCCGGACACAGATGAGGGGAAGTCCTTCTGGGAACGCCGCAAGCTGCTGCCAGAGTATGAAACCGCGCTCAAGGCCGGGGCCTATTCTGCGGGGGCGGACTCAGCGGCCATGATATCCGAGGACCGCTCATCCCGTGAAGACGCTCTACTTTGACACCGCCTACCTGTTCCGCGTTTACTCAACGGAACCGGGGCACCAAGCGGTAAAAGACCTGCTTCGCGGTGCCGAGTCTTTGGCTACCGCCTGGCACGGCCGGGCCGAATTTGCCGCCGTCCTTCTCCGCAAGCGCCGCGAAGGCAGCACCACTCCTGAACACATTGAAGCCCTCGACCGGCAGTTCCAACACGAC